>JAUXOH010000124.1 GCA_030682505.1 Candidatus Didemnitutus sp.
TCCTGAAAGGTGGAGAGCAGGACCGCTTCCCGCAAATCCTCCGGCAAGGCGGTGATCGCCGCGCGGACGGCGACGGCAGCTTCCGTGTCGGTCGCCTCGTGGCGCGGGTTGCGCGGGCTCGAGGGCTCGGGCGCTTGCTCCAGCGTGGTTGTCGGGCGGCGCTTCAAACGGCGGGCGTGGTCGCGGGCTAGGTTGAGTGCGATCTGAAACATCCACGTCGAGAACCGGGCGCCGGGCCGGTAACGGGCCCGGTGTTGATAGATGCGCACAAAGGTTTCCTGAGCCAGGTCGAGAGCATCCTGCTCGTTGTGGGTGGAGCGGTAAAGGTAACCGCGCAGCGGCAACTGCCAGCGCCCCATCAAGCGGTTCAATGCAAGATCCTCGCCGCGTTGCAACGCGAGCATGGATTCCTCGTCGTTTGCTTCGGCGCCGGACTTCATTTCAGGTCGAAGGGACCTTCATGTCCGTGGCGGGAGATTTTCGGCTCCACGAGTTCGAGGAAGCGCCGGCCCTGGTCGGCATCCATCAACGCAGCGATCTCGCGTACGTGGAGCAAAGTAGCGTCGGAGCACGCCTTTTCCAGCTGTCGAATTTTGGCCCGGACTTGCGGATCGCCCGGCTTGGTCGCCAGTCGTTCGCGCGCTTCGACGATTCGCGCACAATGGTCGGAGCACACGGGGATGTAGTCGTATTGCAGCTTTTCGATGGCCGTCGCCTGGACCGGGGAAAGTGCGAATTCGCGCTTCAACCACACCATTTGATCTTCGCTCGGAGCCGGGACGGGCCATAGCAGCCGCGTGAGCGCGTAGGAAGCCGCTCCGACTGCAAGGACGACAACCAGCAGGAGCGCGCCGCGTTTCATGGGTGGTGCCCGGCGTGGCTGGTGATCTGCACCGGATCGATCGTGCGGACGTAATAGGCCGCCATGACTTCAGCGTGGTCCCGTTTGACCTCGGCCCGGGCTGCGCCCATACCGAGCAGGAGCGCGACGGAGGCGGCGAGGGGCAGCGCCCAGCGGAACGCAACCACGACGCGTTGATCGCGCCGGACGGCGTCGATGCGGGCCCACACGCCGGCGGAAAACTCGGGAGCGATCGCCGGATCATGGTTCCAGCGGCGGAGCAGCGTGGTGAGGGAATCGGTGGGCATCATGACCAGTGTTACGTTGGGCCAAGAAAAACCCCTCGGCAAATTTCTTCGCGGAGGGGTGGAAAAGAAGAGCGGCGCTTCGCCGGGCGGCCGGGCCTATTTTTTGATGGGGTCGGGCGGGGGTGGCGGGATCTCGCGGCCTTTGGTCTTCAACTCGATGAGGATGTGGGCGATTGCGGCGTCGAGCTGTTGGTCCTCGCCGTGAAATTCCTTCCACGGGTCGTTGTCGACGAAGATGTCGGGACTGACGCCTTCGCCTTCCATGATCCACTGTTTGCCATCGACGGTGTAGCCGTTGGCGAACTCGGGCCGGTTGAGCGAACCACCGTCGACAATCGGCAGGGTGCCGCGGATGCCCACGACGCCGCCCCAGCTGCGCTTGCCGATGATCTTGCCCAAGCCCATCGCGCGGAAGCGGTAGGCGAAGATGTCGCCGTCGGAGGCGGAGAACTCATTCAGGAGAAGAACCTTGGGGCCGACATGTTGGCTGCCCGGATTGGCGTTGGGCTGGCCGTTGCGCCCGATGGAGACGAAGAGCAGGTCGCGGCTGAGGCGTTCGGCGATTTGCGGCGAAACATTGCCGCCGCCATTGCCGCGATCGTCGATGATCAGGGCTTTCTTGCCCAATTGCGGGTAGTAGTGCTTCACGAACTCGTTCAGGCCGCCGGCCCCCATGTCCGGGATGTGAATGTAACCGACCTCGCCGTTCGTTTTCTGGGAGACGTAGTCGATGTTCTTTTGCACCCAGTTGTAATAATAGAGCGATTGCTCGTCCGCGATCGGCACGACGACCACATCGCGCGCGCCGTCTTCGGTGGGCTTCGCATTGACGCGCAGGGTGACCTGTTGGCCGACCGTGCCGACCAATGCGGCGTGGAGCGAGGTCAGCTTGCTGGAAGGCTGGCCGTTGACGGCGACGATGTAGTCGCCCTCTTTCACCTCGACGCCGATCTCGGTGAGCGGCGAGCGGGCCTCGGTGCCCCAGTTCTGGCCGCGGAGAATGCGGTCGATGCGATAGGCGCGCGATTGGGCATCGCGGGAGAATTCGGCGCCGAGCAAGCCGACCTGCACCCGGGGGGCTTCGTTGAGGCGTTCGCCGCCCCCGACGTAGGCGTGTCCGACGTTCAACTCGCCGATGAGTTCGCCGATGACGTAGCTGAGATCGTTGCGATGCTTCACCGACGGAAGGAGCGTGGCGTAGCGCTGCTTCATCGCGGGCCAGTCCACGCCGTGCATGTTCGGCGCGTAGAAAAAGTCCCGCATCTGGCGCCAGCTCTCATTGTAGATCTGGTTCCACTCGGCGGCCCGATCGAGATTCATCTCCAGATTGGAGAAGTTCAGCTTCTCCTTGAGGTCCAACTTGGCGCTGGGGAGATCGATGATCGCGTAGTCCCGCTGCTGGCGGACGAGCATCTTCTTCCGGTCGGCCGTGATATCGAAGGCATTGATCGCCCCGAGCTCGGTTTCCTTGAGGTCCTTGAGGGAGTAGAGGAAGAGGGTGCCGCTGCCGGGTCCACCGGGGCCGCCACCACCGCCGCCCGTCGCGCGCACGTAGAATACCTTGTCGCCGACCATGGCGATGGCGGGGTAGGCCGCCGCCGTGATCGGCAGCGAGATCGTGCGGTCCTTGAGACCGTCGAGATCCACCGTCACCACCACGGCTTTCTTCTTGGCGTCCTTCTTGTCGCCGGCGGGCGCGTTGTCCTTTTTCTCGGACGCCGCGGACTCGGCCATCGCTTCGGGCTTGGCGTCGCCGTTCTTGGGGTCCGCGTCCTTGGTCTCGCCGGATTTCGCGGCCGACTTGTCGTCGTCCTTGGCGATCTCGACTTCGTCGCTTTTCGGGGCGAAGGGCGACTTGGTGTCCTTGGCGAGGGCGACGAGGTAGACGCGTTCCCAGTCGCGGTAGATGTGGTTGAATTCGGTGACGCTGTAGTTCGGTGTGAAGTCGCGCCCGGAGGCGAAGAGCAGCCACTTGCCGTCGTCGCTGAAGGTGGCGCCGCGCGCGGAGAACCAGCCGTCGGTCACATCGGTCGTGGTCTGGTTGGCGAGATCGTGGAGTTTGATCTTGCCGTAGCTGCCGCGCTGGGGCGAAGCGTAAGCGATCCACTTGCTGTCCGGGGACCAGTCATGATTGGTGATCTCGCCGGTGGGGTTCTGCTCGATGAGCGTGACGGCCTTGGACTCGACATCGACGACCCGCAGGCGCTGTTCGCGATCGCTCCAGGCAATCATCTTGCTGTCGGGCGACCACGCCGGAGCGTAG
>JAUXOH010000132.1 GCA_030682505.1 Candidatus Didemnitutus sp.
GCGCCCGACCTGATTCGGGTCCGCGCCATTTTTGCCGGCCAAACCGCCGCGTTGGATCACTCGTGGGCCATTGACCGCACGGAGTGGAATCCGCCGCCGTGGCAACTCGGCGAAACCGCTGACACGGTCAGCCTCGCCACCGCTGCCGTGAGAGTCGTGATTCAACGCGACCCGCTGCTCATTCAATTTCAAGACGCCGTCACCGGGCGCGTCATCAATGCCGACGCCCGCCCGATGGCGCGCGATCCGGAAACCGGCCGCCTGGCGGCGGCCAAGCGCTTCGGCCTCGACGAACACTTCTACGGTCTCGGCGAGAAAGCCGCCCGCCTCGACAAGCGGCGCGGCAAGTTCGTGATGTGGAATTCCGACACGCCCGGCTACGTCGAGGGCACGGATCCGATCTACCAAAGCGTTCCGTTCTACCTCGGATGGGACGACGGCCAAGCCTACGGGCTCTTTTACGACAACACCTACCGCACCACGTTCGATCTCGGTCACACCGGCCAGGAATACGCGGGCTTTGACGCCGTGGGCGGCGAGTTGAATTACTATTTTTTTGCTGGTCCGTCCCTGAAACAAATCGTCGGTCGCTACACTGAACTGACCGGCCGCATGCCGCTGCCGCCGCTCTGGGCGCTCGGTCATCAGCAGAGCCGCTACAGCTATTATCCCGACACGATGGTGGAGAAAATCGCCGAGCAGTATCGTGCGCGCGATCTGCCGCTCGACGTGCTCTACCTCGACATCCACTACATGGATGCCTACCGCGTCTTCACGTGGGACCGCACCCGTTTCCCGGATCCGGACGGCCTGATGCGCCGACTCGCGGAGAAAGGACTGAAGGTGGTGACGATTGTTGATCCGGGCGTGAAATATCAACCGCCGCTTCCGGGGGCACAGGACGCGACGGTGGATCGCGACCTCGCGCCGCAGGAAGACAGTTACTACGTTTTCAACGAGGGCCTGGCGGGAGACTATTTTCTCCGGCAGAAGGATGGCAGCCTCTACATCGGCAAGGTCTGGCCCGGGGAATCCGTCTACGTCGACTACACCCGCGAGGACGCGCGCCGCTGGTGGGGTGAAGGCCACCGCTCGCTCACCGACCGCGGCATCGCGGGCATCTGGACCGACATGAATGAGCCCGCCGACTTCCTCGACCAGACCGGGGAGCGGCACAAGGACATCGTGTTCGACGATCTCGGCCAGCGCTCTCCCTACGCCAAGCACCGCAACACGTTTGCCCTCAACATGGCCCGCGCCACCTACGAGGGGCTCGAACGACTGCAACCGGACCGCCGGCCTTTCGTGATTACGCGCGCCGGTTCGGCGGGGATCCAGCGTTACGCGGTCAAGTGGACCGGCGACAACAACGCCACCTTCGCCTCACTCGCACTGAACATCCCGATGTTCGCCTCGCTCGGACTCTCCGGACAGGCCTTTGTCGGCGCAGACATTCCCGGCTTCATCGGCCGCGGCGACGGTGAACTGCTCGCCCGCGCCTATCAGGTCGCCACCTTCGCGCCTTTCTGCCGCAACCACAGCGCCATCGATCAATATGACAAGGAGCCGTGGCGCTTCGGCACTTACTACGAGAACATCGTCAGGAAATATCTGAAGCTCCGCTACCGGTTGATGCCGTTCCTTTACACGACCCTCGAGGAAGCCCACCGCACCGGCGTGCCGCTGTTTCGGCCGCTGCTCTTGAATTTCCAATCCGACACCAACACGTTGAACATGGACGACCAGTTCATGGTCGGCGACGCGCTCCTCGCCGCGCCGGTGGTGACCGCCGGGCAACGCGCGCGTGAGGTCTATCTCCCCGCCGGACGATGGTATGAATTCGAGTCTGGCGCCGCGGTGCGGGGCGGCGACATGCTGCGCGTCGATGCGCCCCTCGACCACATGCCGCTTTATGTGCGCGGCGGCAGCATCGTGCCCTCCACGGTGTCGATGAATTATACCGACGAGAAACCCTGGAATCCCCTGCGTTTCGACATTTATCCGGACGATCAGGGAACCGCCACCGGCTCGCTCTACGAAGACGATGGCCGGTCGCCCGATTACAAGCAGGGTTCCTTCCGCCGGACCTCGCTCCACTTCGCCAATTCCCGTCTCACGCTGACTGCCGAGGGGAGTTACCAGCCCGCCGCCCGCCGGTTTGAAATGGCGCTGCACGGCCAGCCCGCGGTCGGCACCGTGTGGGTCAACGGCCAGCCGCTCGCGGCGGCGGAGTGGTCGCGTGATGAAAACGGGGTCGTGTGGGTGAGGCTCGAAGACAGCGGAAAAACCCTGAACCTGGAGTTCCGCTGATCATGGAAGCGCCTCCGGTAACCTGGCTGAACACGCGCGCGGCGGGTGTGCTGGCGCATGTCTCGTCGCTGCCTGGCGACTATGGCATCGGCAATCTCGGCGCGGCGGCGCGCGGTTTTGTCGATTTTCTGGCCGAGGCGGGAGTGCGCTACTGGCAGATCTGCCCGATCGGGCCGACGGGGTATGGGGATTCGCCTTACCAGCTTTTCTCGAGCCGCGCGGGCAATCCCTACTTCATCGATCTGGGGGAACTGCACGAGGCCGACCTGTTGACGGCCGCCGAACTGGAACCGTTGCGCAAGTTGTCGGCTGCGCGGGTCGATTACGGGCAGCTTTACGAGAAGTTCTGGACCGTGCTGGCTCGCGCCAGCGACCGGTTTCACGAGTTGAACGTGGATGAGTGCGACGGGCACGGCTCCTACCGGCAATTCCGACGCGCCAACGCGGGTTGGCTGGAGCCCTTTGCCAACTTCATGGCGCTCAAGGCGCACTTTGGGGGGCAGGCGTGGACGACCTGGCCGACGGAATTTCGTGAGTGGAGTCCCTCCCTGCGGACGACGCTGCCCGAAGTGGCGCGCCGGGAGGCGGAAAGACACGAATTCTACCAGTATATCTTTTTCGGCCAATGGAACCGGCTGCGCAACCATGCGGCGACGTGCAGCGTGGGCATCATCGGCGACGTGCCGATCTTTGTCGCTCTCGACAGCGCCGACACCTGGCAGAATCGCGCGGCCTTCCGCCTCGACGGCAACGGTCAGCCCCTGGCTGTCGCCGGGGTGCCGCCGGACTATTTTTCAGCCCTCGGGCAACTCTGGGGCAACCCGCTCTATGATTGGGAACACCTGAGCGGCACGGGTTACGCGTGGTGGATCGATCGGCTGCGGGCGGCTTTCGAACTCTACGACATCATCCGGCTCGATCATTTTCGCGGCTTCAACACCTATTGGGAGATTCCCGCGGGAGCCCCCGACGCGCGCACGGGCCAGTGGCGCAACGGGCCGGGCGCGGCGTTTTTCGGTGCCGTGCGCACCGCCATTCCGCAGGCGCGGATCATCGCCGAGGATCTCGGCTACATCGGGCCGGGCGTCGTTGATCTGCGGCGCGGGGCCGGGCTGCCGGGCATGAAGGTCCTGCAGTTCGCCTACGGTCACGACGCGAACAACGCCAACCTGCCCCACTTCTACCCGCCCGACAGCGTCGCTTACACCGGCACCCACGACAACACCACGACGCGGGATTGGCTGGAGTCACTCGCGCCGGAATACGCGGCGCAGGTGGACGAGTATTTTCAATTGGGCGGCTCCCGTTCCGCTTGGCCGATGATTCGGGCGGCCCTCGCGACCGTGTCGCGACTGGCGGTGATTCCGATGCAGGACCTGCTCGATCTTGGGGCCCCGGCGACGTTGAACCGGCCCGGCACGATGGACGGCAACTGGCAGTGGCGCTTCACGGCGGCCGAGGTGGAGCAATTGCGCACCGAAAAAGTTTCGACCTTGCGGCATTGGATCGAGCTCTATGATCGCACCGGCGAACGTCCCGTGCGCGACTACAGCGAACCTCCCTCTCCATGAAAGAACACCGTCCGCTTTCCCTCCCCGCGATCTGGAACATGAGTTTCGGTTTTCTGGGCATCCAGTTTGGCTGGGGTCTGCAGATGGCAAACATGAGCGCCATCTACGAGTTTCTCGGCGCGGCGGAGAGCGACATTCCGATCCTGTGGCTCGCGGCACCGCTCACCGGCTTGATTGTGCAACCGATCGTCGGCTACTACAGTGATCGCACCTGGACGCGGCTCGGGCGCCGCCGGCCCTATTTTCTCGCCGGTGCGATTCTCGCCAGCCTGGCCCTGATCGCCATGCCCAATTCCCCGACGCTGTGGATGGCGGCCGGACTGCTGTGGATTCTGGATGCATCGGTGAACATCAGCATGGAGCCATTCCGGGCGTTTGTGGGAGACCTGTTGCCGCCGAAACAGCGGCAGGTGGGTTTTGCGATGCAGAGTTTGTTGATCGGCCTTGGCGCCGTGCTCTCCTCGGCGCTGCCGTGGTTGCTGACCCGCTTGGGTTGGGTTGAGATGGGCACACCGGACGGCGGCATCCCGTGGTCGGTCAAATTGTCCTTCTACATTGGCGCTGCGGTCTTCATCAGCGCGGTCATCTACACCATCGTCACAACCCCGGAGCATCCGCCGGAGCCCGAGGATCTGGCCGAGCAGGCGAAGGCGCCCGGCTCGTTCTTCCGGGATGTTTTTTCCGGCATTGCCAACATGCCGTTGCTGATGCGCCGCCTGGCGGTCGTGCAGTTTTTCACCTGGCTGGCGCTCTTTTGCATGTGGATCTATTTCACGCCGGCGATTGCGCGCACCGTTTTCGGCGGCACGCCGGGGTCGATCGAATACCAGCGCGGCCTGGAATGGGGCGGCGTGTGTTTTGCGGTCTATAACGGCGTGGCGTTTGGGGTGGCCTTCCTGCTCGTGGCGCTGGCGCGGCGGGGGGTGCCGGCGAAGTTGATGCATCGGGTCGGACTGATTTGCGCCGGCGCGGGACTGGTTTCCGTGGGCTTCGTGACCAACCCGGAGATGTTGCTGCTCTCCATGGCCGGGGTTGGGGTCGGTTGGGCGACGATTCTCTCGATGCCCTACGCGCTGCTGTCCAATGCGATTCCGCCCAAGCAAATGGGTTTCTACATGGGGGTGTTCAATTTCTTCATCGTGCTGCCGCAGATTCTCGCCGCGACCCTGCTGGGTCCGGTGGTACAACACCTGCTGGGCGGCCGGCCGATTGTGGCCGTGATGCTCGGCGGCGGATCGATGCTCCTGGCCGCCGTGGCGCTGAGCTGGGTGCCGTCGGACAGCGAAGCAACCAAAGCAACGGTCTAATCCGATGGCGACGGTGCCGGGGTGGGCGAGCCTTTCTTGGCAGGCAGACCGTGGGTGAAATCGAGGCGGTCGTAGTAAACCGTCTTGGGCTGATCTTCCTGCTTGTTGCGATGCGCCTCGATTTGCGCGCGGTATTCATGGGGCGTCATCCCCTTGTGCTGTTTGAAGACGCGGGCAAAATAGGCGGGATCGGCGAAGCCACTGGCGTAGGCGATTTCGGAAATGGTCAGCTTGGTTGATTCCAGCGCGAGGATCGATCCGTCGATGCGGATCCGCTGGATGTAATGCGTCAGGCGTTCCTTGGTTTCCGTGTGGAAAAGATGGGACAGGTAATCGGCGGAACAACCGAGCACCTCGGCGATGTGTTGAACGCAGAGTTCGGAATTGGCGAATTGCTCGCGCACCAGGCACTTGGCCTGAAAAACCTTGCCGATGTCGCTGTTGAGTTGGCCGGTGCCGGTTTCCACGATGTTGCGGAAGAGCCCGAGCAATGCGAGCAGCAGGCCCTGCAGCACGGCGGTGCGAGCCGGCCCCTGCGTGTTGTGGGTTTGGGCGAGGGTGTTGGCGAGAGTCAGGAAGACATCGAGGTTGGGCGCGTCGAAGAACTCGATGACCTCGATGTCGGGCTTGCCGGGCTGGGCTTCGTGCGCGAAGTGCAGGCTGAGCGTGTTGTTGTAGAAACCGGCGACGAGGTTGCGGAACGGTTTGTCGGGGGTGGAACCAATCGCTTCCTCGTGCGGCACACCGGCAGGGATGACGCAGATCTCGTCGGCGCCCACGCGGAAGTTTTCGCGCGGAAAGCTGAAGTCCGTCCAACCGTTCAAACCAAGGAAAAACTCCGGGCGGTAGTGGTAGTGCATGCCGCGGCGGTTTTGCACGGGCTTGACGTCGTGAGGCACGCGCAGGGTCAGGCGGTTGCGTTCGACAAGCTTGATCGCGTTGTCAAAGGCTTGCCGCATTTCCGCGCGATTGTGATGACTCATCGAGCGGGCGGCAAACAGGGCGTGAGGGGCGCCAGTTTGTGGCATGGTGATCGCCGGTTAGGGGCGGCGGGGTATGGGTCGGGGCGAATGGTTAGAGCGAGACCCGTGAAACTCAAATGGTAATTCACCCCGGCTGGGCCGTGGAAACCACCCGACCAGGTCCGTTCGTTGAATAAGGTTCCCCGGACCAGCGTCCTACAGGCATGAAATCGTCCACCTTCCTCCTTCTGCTGGGTCTTGTCCTGCCGGTTGCGCTGCTGGCCAACCACCCGAGCGGCGATCGAGACGCTCCCCGCGTGATCTTGTATGAGCATCCGCATTTTGGCGGTGGATCCATCGCGCTGCGGGCGGGCGAGAGTTTGCCCAATCTGGCGCGGGCCACCTTCGACAACGGCCGACGGGCGAACGACCGGATTTCGTCCGTTCGCATCGAGGGCGGCGCTGACGTCATGCTCTACACGGACGCGACTTTTCAGGGAGGGGAGCTGCGCCTGTCCCGGGACGTCCACGACCTCGGGCGCGGCGCTGGCCGTGGTGGATCGCGTTTCAGCAATCAGGTCTCTTCGGTTCGGGTCGAGGCCCGGAGAAACGAGCGCGGACCCGCGCGGCCGACCGTGGTTGTCCGGCCCTTGCCCGCGGTCGATGTCGACCGGCTGATCCAGCGCTCCTATCGCGACGTTTTGGAGCGCGAACCCGATGCGGTGGGTTTGCGCCATTATCGCGCGCAGATCATCGACCGTGGCTGGAGCGAAAAACAGTTGCGCGACCACCTGCGCGCGAGCGACGAATATCGCGGACCGGTGGTGGAGCGGACCATCACGCGCGTCTATCGCGAGGTGTTGGGGCGGGCACCTGATCGGAGCGGGCTCGACCACTATCGCTCCCAGTTGGTTTGGCACAACTGGACCGAGGCCGATATCCGCAAGGACCTGCTGCGCAGCAACGAATACCGCGCCCGCGCGCCCCAGCAACCACCCGCGCTGGCTGATCACCATGAAACAGAGCCCGATTCATTGAAAGATCGCCGCCCGCAACCAAACAACGGGCGCCACCGCGAGGTCAACCGACTCTAGCGGGCCAAACCGGGTCGGGGTGAATCCGGTGCCTGGCGGAGGGCTCGGTTTTAAGCCCTTGCGCTTCTGCCGGGGTGTTTGTTGTCATGGGGGAGATCGGCTGATCTCCAAAGCAAGATGGCAAAAATTCTCCTCATCGACGACGACGACCTTTTCCGCGACATGCTGGCCAGCGCGCTGGAGCGCGAGGGCCATGTGGTTAACCAGGCGACGAACGGGGTTCAGGGCCTGAAAATGTTTCGGGCCGAGCAGGCCGATTTGGTGATCACGGATATCGTCATGCCGGAGAAGGAGGGGCTCGATACCATCCGCGACTTGCGCCGGGATTTTCCCGCCGCGCGGATTATTGCGATGTCGGGCGGCCTGGCGAACGACTCGAGGCTTTACCTCCTCATGGCGGAAAAATTTGGCGCGCGCGCCGTGTTGGCCAAACCATTCCCCATCGAGGAACTCTATCTGGCCGTGAACAGCGCGCTCGCCGACCCTACCCCGTAACGCGGAGGTGGGCGATGAGCTCGGCGGTGCCGTCTGCCATGCTGACGCGCGGAGCATAGCCAAAATCGCGTCGAGCGGCGTCGATCCGGAACCAATGATCCGTGGCCATCTCCTTGGCCACGAAACGGGTCATCGGCGGTTCGCCCCGGAGGGGGAGCGCGGTCCACAGCGTTTCCAGCACCGCACCGATCCCGTAGGCGGCGCCGAGGGAAATGCGTTTCGTGAGGGGCGGGAGACCGACGCCGCGCAGCAATTCGTTGATCCAGTCCCACAAGACCACGGGCTCGCCGTTGGTGATGAAATACGCGCGCCCGGCAACGAGTGGGTTGATCCGGAGGGCCGACTCCGCCAGCAAATGGGCCTCAACGACGTTGGTGATGTGGGTGCAGTCGACGAGGTTCCGGCCCGGGCCAACGATTTTCAAGCGCCCCGTGCGCGCCAGCGCGAGCACGCGCGGAACAACGTTCTTGTCGCCCGGACCCCACACCAGGTGAGGGCGCAACGAGACGGTCTTGAACTCCGGCGAATTGGCCGCGCGCACGAGTTTTTCCGCCGCGGCCTTGCTCGTGGGATAGGCGCAGGGCGCCTGGGTGCAGAGAGGAGCGGATTCGTCGACCCCGGCGAGATTGCCGCCGTTGAAGACGACACTGGGCGAACTCGTATAGACAAAGCGGGACGCGCCGGAGGCCCGGGCTGCGGCCAGCACCCGGCGGGTGCCCTCGACATTGACCCGGAAAAAATCAGTGGCCGGACCCCACACCCCCACCCGGCCGGCGACGTGAAAAACCGTGCCGACCCCGGCGCAGCCCCGGCGCAGTGCGTTCTCATCATGCAGGTCGCCGGCAACAATTTCAGCTCCGAGCTTCTCCAGTTCCGGCAGGGGTCTCCGCGCCAGCACGCGCACCGATCGACCCTGGGAGAGCAAACGCCCGGCGATCTTGCCGCCGATGAATCCGCTGGCTCCGGTGATGAAGACCGGCTGATTCATCGCCTGAGGGAAGCGACCGACACATCGCGTTTATCCATTTCGTAGCCGGAATGGTGGGCCGCCCACGAGGCGAGTTTCAGCCGGTGGATTTTGGCGTTGTGGCGCACGTCGACGGGAAACCGGGGGTGAAGGAAGGTCAGTCGGATGAGGTCCGTATGCGGGTGTGCCGCGCCCAGCATCCGCAGTTCGCGCACAAGCTTCCGACGCAGAGACGGAGTGGCCACGCTTGTCTGCGAAATGGGCTCGACGACCAGCGCCGCGCGCTGGGAGCCCCGCGGGCCGAGGCCAATGAGGGCACTGCGACGGATGCCGGCGTGGGCGTTAAAAATCGGCTCCACTTGGTCGGGGTAGAGCGTGCCATCGCGAGTTTCGACCCGCTCGGCCTTGCGGCCACAGAACCACAGCAGGCCGTTTTCGTCGAGATAGCCGACGTCGCCCATCCGGTGCCAGGGTGGCGTATCGGGGATCTTGGCGCGGATGGTATCATCGGGCAAAAAATCATAGGCCTTCGTCACCACCGGACCGCGCACAATAATCTCGCCGATCTGGTCGGCGGGCAATTCTTGGGTGTCCGCGAGTGAATCCAGCGCCCGATCGCTGAGAGCGATGATCTTCACTTCAATCCCTGCCACGGGCTTGCCGACGCACGTGCCGCGTCCGGTCAACGTGGCGGTGGCATCGATTTGTGCGGCCGAAATACTGCACAGCGGTAGCGCTTCGGTGGCGCCGTAGGGACTGTGGGCCGTGCCTTGGGGCAACAGAGCCTGCACGTCGCGAAAGAGCGCTGGAGGCACCGGCGCACCGGCCATGAGCACGCGCTGGACGAGCGGGAGAACGATGCCTTTCGCCTGACAGTGGAGGGCAATTTTCCGCCAGAGCGTGGGGGAACCAAAAGAGTTGGTGACCTCTTCCTGCCGGATGGCCTGCACGATCTTGTCGGGATCGGCGGCGGCCGGGCGCGAGGGATCGATTTCCGGAACGATGGTCGTCATGCCGAGTGCCGGATTGAAAAGCGCAAAGATTGGCAGCATCGGCAGATCGACTTCACCGGGCTGAATCGCATAGGTTTCGCGGATCAAGCGCACCTGCGCCTCGAACATGCCGTGTTCGTAGCAGACGCCCTTGGGCGCCCCGGTGGAGCCGCTGGTAAACAGGATCGCCGCGAGATCCGATGGCGCGCGATCGGCGAGGTGCGCGCGACCGGTCCCGGCACAGCGGGCCGTGGGTGAGCCGCTCGCCCAGACGCGGACCTCAATCGTGCCAAACGCGCGCCGAAAGAAATAGCCGAGCAGTTGGGCGCGTGGAATGCCCAGCAACACACGCGGCTTCGATCGGGCCACGCAGGAGAGAAAATTTGGCCGACCCATCCCGGGGTCGATGATTACCGGCACGGCCCCGAGCTTGAAAAGCGCGAACGCGGCGGCGATCAGGGGCAAACCTTGGCGCACCATGACCAGCACACGGTCATCCCGTCGCACTCCTCGGGATTCGAGCCGCGCGACCCACGCGTCGACCTCGGCGTCGAGTTCGCAAAACGAGAGGGCCAGATAATCAATTCGTCCGTCACTGGTTCGACCGCGCGGCACCTTGATGGCGACGCGATCCGGCTGGCGTGTGGCCATCGACGGCAGGTGGCGGGCGATATTCGCGGATTCGGCCATGGGGGTGAAATCCGGCTTAGCTCTGCCACCGGGGGTCGGCCTTGAGCAACTCGGCCTGCCAGGGGAGCAACACCGCGTCGGCACTCGTGGGATCACGGGCAAGCAAGACGAGCTGCGAGCGCGTGGCGATCACGGTGGGATCGAGATTCAACTCCCGTGCGAGGTGGTCGCGGTAGGCCTTGGCCCGATCCTGACGGGAAATTTCATCGGGCGTCATCTGGCTGAACTCGCGCCGCCGCTCGCGCCGGGGAAGCGTATCCGGATCGAGGGAAAAGCCGCTTCGCACGGCATCGGTCAAGCTCGAGAAGAGGCGATCGTGGCGACGGCCGAGATGCACGTGGAGCACTTCGTGCAAGGGAAGCCCGTCATCGGCGGCGCGAGCGATGCGCACGAGCATTTCGTTGCCGGTCACCTTGAACGGAGGGGTGTTGAGTTTTTCGGCGCAATGTTCGCGCCAGTGCCAGATTTGGTTGAGCACGGCGAGGCCGAGCGGGCC
>JAUXOH010000140.1 GCA_030682505.1 Candidatus Didemnitutus sp.
CGTGAAGCGCCCCGGCACGGCATCGCGCAGGGCGCCGAGGAGGGAATCGATTTTCTGGGGGTCGCGCAGGAGTCCGCCCCCGCAGTTCTTCTTGTAAATCTTGGGTGCGGGGCAACCCATGTTGAGATCGATGCCGGCAATCGGATGGTGCAGGAGTTCACGGACGGTGCGCACCATGTCCGGGATTTGCTCGCCGATCAGCTGCGCAAAAACAGGTCGCCCGGTTTGGTTTTCCACAATCGAGCGCAAGATGTGTTTCTCGGGTCGCGATTGTCCGTGGACGCGAAAAAACTCCGTGAAGAAATAGTCCGGGGCGCCGAAATGGGCGACGAGGCGCATGAAGGGCAGATCCGTCACGTCCTGCATGGGCGCCAATGCGGTAATGGGTCCGGGTTCGATGAGCCCGGGCAGCGTGCGGTCGGAGGTTGCGGGAAGAGACGGAATCAACGAAGTGAAAGCTTCAAGGGGTGCCCGGTGCCAGGCAAAAGGAATCGAGGACCGCGAGGGGAAGCGCCCAGACCATACCCGTGCCGGACCCTGGCCGGACTCACAGCGTCTCGTCGCCGGTCTGTTCTTCCTTTTGCTGCTTCAGGACGCGCTCGAGGATTTCGCTCATGTCTTCGACCACCTCAAAGACCCGTTTGGCGACGTAGATCGGGCGCTTGTGCTGCAAGGCGAGCACGATCGAGTCACTCGGTCGCGCATCGAGTTCGAGAATCTTGCGTCCCAACTCGTTTTGCAAGTGCAGGATGATCCGGGCAAAGTAAGTGCCTTCGTTGACGTCGTTGATGACGATACGTTCGAGTTTGATGTCGAAGCCCACGAAAACGTGGCCGATCAAGTCGTGCGTGAGGGGGCGCTCTTTCTTGACCTCGTTGATGGTCATCGAAATTGCGCTGCCGACGCCGGGATCCACATAGATCACAAAGGTCTTCTCGTCATTCCCGAGAAAAACGGCGCAGCCGTTGGCCGTGGGCATCAGGCCTTTGACGGTGACGTCGACAATGTCCTCTTTCATGCGGCGGAATGTGTGAACTGCGGTGAAAAGTGCAAGTCGGGTGCCGGGGTCGCTTCAGAAGCCGTAGAGGGAAATTCCCCACGCCTTCGCCTGCGCCAGAACAGCCGGTTTATCGAGGATGATGACTTTTCCCGCCTCGAGTGCCGCTGCCGTGATGCCTGTTTCCCGCATCGTTTCGAGCGTTCGCAGTCCGAAAACGGGAACATCAAAGCGATAATCCTGATTCGGTTTCACGGTCTTGACGAACAGAGTTTCGTCCGTCTTGAAGGTCCCGGCTCGCCGCAGCATGGCGTCAGTTCCCTCAAATGCCTCCACGGCGAGCACCGTTCCCTTGCGCACGATGCAGCCTTGGCCAATGTCGAGTCGGGCGGCTTCGCGGGCAATCTGGATCCCGTGATCCAGATACTCCCGGTCAACCGGCAGCTTCTTGCCTGCCATGGGCCCGGCATGAGCGATTTGGTCGTCGATGAAAGCGCGGGCGTCGAGAAGCGTGACGCCCATTTTTTCAATCTCCGTCGCGATTGCCCCGAAGATGGTCTCGGCATTGCGCCGCTTGAGACCGAAGAGAATCTTCGCCGCCTTGATGTCGGGTGTCAGGCCATGGAAAAGTCGCTTTGGTTTCACCTGGCCGGCCATCAGCGCGTAGCCTGCCTGGAAGTCCTTGATTGCGCCCAACATCTTGCCGAGTTGTCCGATGTTCACCTGGACCCGCTCGCTCGCGGGAAAACTTGCGATGAGTTCAGCCGAGGTTTCGTCCTCCAGCACGATCAGCCTGAGGGGTACACCGGCCCGGCGAATCGCGGCGGCGGCAAGGGCAGGGTAGTCTCCCCGCCCGGCGATGAGCGCAATGGGGCGAGCCGGATCAAAGTGGGTCGGCAGAAAGGCGGATGACACGGGACTGTTGGGATCGAGCAAACCGAAAAGGGGGAAGGCGGAAGTGGAGTCAGTCTGCCCGGCCACGAGAGGACTGCACCCGGACGGTGGAGCCAATGCACGCCTTTCGGCCTAGGACTGCGCTCCGTAGTATTTCTTGTAGCTGCGGTAGTAGCGGTAGTTCGAATAATATTCGATGCGGCGGGGTGAAAGCCCGTTGAGGACGACACCGAGGAGCTCATTCTTGCTGTCGCGAAGATTCTTGATGTAGAGCCGGATGTGTTTCCGGTAGGCGCGATTGAACCGACACACATAGATGACTTCGTCGGTCGAGGCGGAGATCAGCAGCGCGTCGGTCACCGCTCCCATGGGCGGAGAATCGACCACGACGAGGTCAAAGTGGTGCTTAAGCGAGTCGAGAAACTGGCCGAAAATGGGATTTTCGAGGAATTCGGTCGGGCTCTTCGACCGACCGCCCGAGCGGAGAAGGTAGAGATTCTCGTCAACCTTGGTGATACCGAGATTCGGGTCGGCCAGCGGATCGTCGGGAATTTTCGCGCCGGCATCGAACCAGGCAATCAGGCCGAGTGCGTTGGTCAGTTTGAAGTGGCGGTGCAACATCGGACGGCGGAAATCGCAATCGATCAGGAGCACGCGCTTTCCGTGGCGCGCGAACGAGGCAGCCAGGTTGCAGCTGATCATCGTCTTGCCTTCGCCGGGGATGGTGCTCGTCACGAGGACGGACTTCGGAAAATCCAATTTCGATTGAATCTTGACCGAGCTGTAGACGCTGAGGAATGCCTCCGAGCCTGGCGAAGTCTTGTTGCTGGTGACCAATGTGTGCTTTTCGGTGTCGGGCACCTCGGCCAACTCGGGAATGATCCCCAACAGGTTTGCGCCAATAAAGCCTTCGATGTCCCACGCGCTCTTCACGCGGTCATCCAGAAAGCTCATGCCGACGGCGACACCGGCGAAGACCAACAGGCCCAGCCCGATGCAAGTCTTCATGATGTTCTTCAGATTCGGCGTAAACGGTGCACCGGGGGCCCGCGCCTCGTCGAGCGGCGTGACGGGACTGCTCTCCAAATGCTTCGACGTTGTCGTCTGATTCAAGCGGTCCAAGATTTGGACATAGTTGCTTTTTGCGACCGCGGCCTGTTGCTCGAGACTCTTGAACTCGACGGAGAGATCGCCCAGACGCAGTTGATCATTCTCGGCGGACTTGTATTCCCGCGTGAGCGAGGCTTCCGCATCGGAGACCTTGCTGAACTGGGTTCCGAGGTCGGCAATGGCTTGGGTGATGTTTCCCTGAATCTGTTGCCTGAGAATGTCGATGGCGTTGGCGAGATCGACCATCTTGGGGTGGCGCTCCAGATAACGCTCGCTGGAGATCGACTGCTGTTTGGTCAGTTCCGCTAATTGGGCCTTGAGGGCGGGGATCGTGCCATAGTTGGAGATGTAGGAAACTTCGAGGAGGTTGCCGCCTTCCGCGCGAATGCGTTCAATTTGCTTGCTGAGGACTTCAAGATTGAGGCGTTCGAGACGGACGGTGGTCAGGGCGGCGTTGATCGAACGGAGTCGATCCGCCACGATATCGACGCTGGCGGAGAGAGAGACGAGATTGCTGCGCCGCTTGTATTCCTGGAGCCGGGTTTCGGCGGCCTCGGATTCAAGTCGCAGCTCATCGGCCCGGCTCTTGAGGTATTCAACCGCATAGTCGTTTTTGCCGCCGACGTTGGTAATCAGATAGTGCATGAACTGCTTCGTGAAGCGGTTGGCCAGCAGGGCGGAGCCTGCGGCATCGCGGTTCTGCACGGTCACACTGATCAGGAAACTGTTGCGAATGGACTGCACGCTCACATTCCCGACGAGCGCGTTGACTCCCGGGGGTGTCGCGCCTGGCGCCAGGTCCTTGAGATAGGGACGTTGCAACAGTTTGATTTCCTCGGGGGTCAACGATTGCACCACGAGGGTGCGCAACCGGCTGCTTTCGAGGATCTGTTTGTAGGTATTGAGATCGATTTCCGACCGGACCGATGAGTCGACAACTTGCTCATTGAGCACGACGCGTTCCGGACGCTCAAATTGCATCGTGGCCGTCGCGCTATACATCGGCACTTCGCGTGCTTGGTAATACCCCAAGGAAAGGGAAACGATCAAAGCGATGGGCAGGGCAATCCAAAGGCGCTCACGCAGGATAATGTAGTAATCGCGCAGCGTGCGGCGCTCGACGACGTGGTCGTCGTTGCCGTGCAGGGAAGCCGAGGGGGGGGAGCCGAGAGGGGAGGCCATGAAAATCAGATCAAGCGTTCTGGAATGTAAACGATATCGCCGGGCAGAAGCATCAAGGTGGTATCGTCAGTGCTGCTGCGCTTCTTTCCTTTGATGATGCTGTCGACATCGATGGTGAAAACCTGCTTGGTGCCGTCCGGCAACACCCGGGTGATGTTTACGGCCGTGCCCTTGCCAATATCGGTGATGCCACCAGCCTTGGTAACTAGCTCGACAACGGTAAAGGTAGACTCGGTGGGCAGGGCGTACCGGCCGGGGCTCTTGATTTGTCCCTGAATGGAAACTTCCCGGGGCGCGTATTCCTCAATGCTCACGGTAACTTGGGGGTTGCGAAGAAAACGTCCATCGCGGTAGGCTCTTTGAATCAATTCCTGCGCTTCTGCAACGGTGTGACCGCCGACGACAATCTCACCCAACAACGGCAGGTTGATCCGACCCCGGGCATCGATGCGCGAGAGGGTGGTGAGATCATCTTCCTGAAAAATGGCGATTCGCACCCGGTCAGCGAGTTGGAGCTTGTGCACGTAGCTCTTCTTCGCATCAGCGGGATTGCCGCTTTGGGCGAGGAGGGGGCCGGCAATCAAGACGGAGAAAAGGATGCTGAGCAGAAGACGGGTATTCATGATCGCTTAGAACCGGCTGGATACATTGAGAGAATAGCCCGTGCGCTCGAAGTCGGAGAGGGCAAACGAGGACCAGTTGAGCATGTAATTAAAGGAAGCGGCAACGCGAAGGTGTTCACTCCAGTTCAAACCCAATCCGACGTCCCAGGTAAAGTAGTCGTCCTGACGGGGGGTGCCGTCGAGGAAGAGGT
>JAUXOH010000146.1 GCA_030682505.1 Candidatus Didemnitutus sp.
GGCCCGCGCGTTCGAACCCCTCACCAAGCAAATCGTCCGCACGTTTGAGAAGCACGACATCAAGTCGATGCGCATCATCGACACGACGGCCGACGAAGGCGCGATCATTCGCGCGCTCAAGAAGGATCCGACCCGCAACGAGGAAGAAGCGCTCAAGGAAATCTACAAGAAGCTCCGTCCGGGCGAACCGCCGACCACGGCAAACGCCAAGGCCCTGCTCAAGCGCCTGTTTTTCGACGCCAAGCGTTACGACCTCGGTCGCGTGGGTCGCTACAAGATCAACCAGAAACTCGACCTCAAGACCGACCTCGAGATGCGCATTCTCGAGTCGGCTGACATTGTCGCCGCCACGAAGTATCTCGTCCGCCTCAAGAAGAACGACGGCATCGTCGATGACATCGATCACCTGGGTTCCCGCCGCGTGCGCACCGTGGGTGAGCTCCTCGCCAACCAATGCCGCGTCGGCCTCAGCCGCACCGAGCGTCTGGTCCGCGAGCGCATGACCCTTTATGACCAGTCCGTCGATTCGATCACGCCGCAGAAGCTGATCAACCCGAAGGCACTGACGACGGTCATTCGCGATTTCTTCGCGCGCAGCCAGCTGTCGCAGTTCATGGATCAAATCAATCCGCTCGCCGAGCTCACGCACAAGCGCCGCTTGTCCGCACTCGGGCCCGGTGGTTTGAATCGTGAGCGCGCCGGTTTCGAAGTCCGCGACGTTCACCCGTCGCACTACGGCCGCATCTGCCCGATTGAAACGCCGGAAGGTCCGAACATCGGCCTGATCAACTCCCTCTCCACCTACGCCCGCGTGAACGAGTTCGGCTTCATTGAAGCCCCGTATCGCGTGGTCGAGAAGGAAAAGGGCCGGGTCACCGACAAGGTCGTTTACCTCACCGCCGACCAGGAAGAAGGCAAGACCATCGCCCAGGCCAACGCCGAGGTGGATGACAAGGGCCACTTCATCGGCAAGGTCACCGCCCGTAATTCCGGCAACTTCATCGAAGTTGCCCCGGACGAGGTCGACCTCATGGACGTCTCGCCCAAGCAAGTCGTCTCGGTGGCCGCAGGTTTGATTCCCTTCCTCGAGCATGATGACGCGAATCGCGCGCTCATGGGCTCGAACATGCAGCGCCAAGGTGTGCCGCTTCTCCAGACCGAAGCGCCGTTCGTCGGCACCGGTCTCGAAGGCCGTCTTGCCAGTGACTCGAAGACCGTCGTGGTCGCCGAGGCCACCGGGATCGTTGCCTCCGTCGACGCCAAGCAGATCGTCATCACCGAGTCCGGCGAATTGCCGCGCAACCCGAAGCACGATCCCAAGCACGGCACCTACGTTTACGAACTGCGCAAATTCATGCGCTCAAACGCCGGCACCTGCTTCACCCAAAAGCCTATCGTCAAGAAGGGCCAGAAGGTCAAGAAGGGCCAGTGCATCGCGGACGGTCCTTCGACCGATCACGGTGAACTCGCGCTCGGGCGCAACGTGCTCGTCGCGTTCATGCCGTGGAACGGTTACAACTTCGAAGACGCCATCCTGATTTCCGAAAAGGTGCTCAAGGAAGACATCTTCACCTCGATTCACGTCCAGGAATTCGAAGTCACCGCCCGCGACACCAAGCTCGGGCCGGAAGAAATCACGCGCGACATCCCGAACGTCGGTGAGGAAGCGCTCAAGAATCTCGACCACAACGGCGTCATCCGCATCGGGGCCGAGGTGAAGCCCGGCGACATCCTCGTCGGCAAGATCACCCCGAAGTCCGAAACCGAACTGGCACCCGAGGAGAAACTCCTCCGCGCCATCTTCGGTGAAAAGGCCGCGGACGTGAAGGACACCTCCCTCATGGTCCCCTCGGGCGTGAACGGCATCATCATGGATGTGAAGATCAATACTTCACGTCTCGATGCCGAAGGCTCCCGCCTCTCGCCCTCCGACCGCCGCCGTCAGGTGAAGCAGATCCAGGAAGACTACAAGACGCAGATGGACAAGTTGCGCGAGCAACTCACCGAAGCGCTCTCGAACATCCTGCTCGGCGAAAAAATTCCGCTCGACGTCATCAACGGCCAGTCCGGTGAAATCATCATCCCGGCCAACCGCAAGATCACCAAGACGCTCCTCCGCAAGCTCGCCGCCGTGGCGAAGCACATCGAGATCGATCCTTCGCCGGTTCGGATCAAGATCATGGAGATCATCGCCTCGTTCCAGTCGAAGTTCGACGAACTCGAAGGCGACCGTGAGCGCAAGATCGCCTCGATCGAGACGGGTGACGCCGACAGTGCCGGCGTGATCAAGCAGGTCAAAGTCTACATCGCCACCAAGCAGAAACTTGAGGTTGGTGACAAGATGGCCGGCCGTCACGGTAACAAGGGTGTCGTCGCCAAGATCGTTCCGGAAGAAGACATGCCGTTCCTTCCGGACGGCACCCCGGTCGAAATCTGCCTCAATCCCCTCGGCGTGCCTTCGCGCATGAACGTCGGGCAGGTGCTCGAAACCCATCTCGGTTGGGCTTGTAAGAAGCTCGGACTGAAGGTTGCGACGCCGGTCTTCGATGGCATTACCGAAAAGCGCGTCCGCGAATACCTGAAAGAGGCCAAGCTGCCGACGACCGGCAAGAGTCCGCTCCTCGACGGTCGCACCGGCGACAAGATCGATCAGGAAGTCGTGGTCGGCTACATCTACATGATGAAGCTGAATCACCTGGTGTCGCACAAGATTCACGCCCGCGCGGTTGGTCCATATTCCCTCGTCACGCAGCAACCCTTGGGCGGCAAAGCCCAATACGGCGGCCAGCGCTTCGGCGAAATGGAAGTGTGGGCGCTCGAAGCCTATGGCGCGGCGCACACCCTCCAGGAAATTCTCACCGTCAAGTCCGACGATGTGAACGGTCGCACCAAGATCTACGAGTCGCTCGTCAAGGGTGACAGCACGCTCCAAGCCGGCACGCCGGAGTCCTTCAACGTTCTCGTGAAGGAAATGCAGGCACTCTGTCTCGACATCAAACTCGGCAAGCGCACCACGCTTTCCGAAGCCCTCGGTGGGAACCGCTAACCTTTAATTACTGGGAGCATCACGCACAATGAGCACCGAACAAGCACGCGAAGAAGTCCGTCAAGTCCTCGGATCTGACGAGAATCCCTTCGACAGCGTAACCATCTCCGTCTCCTCGCCGGAAATCATCCGCGGTTGGTCCAAGGGTGAAGTCAAGAACCCGGAGACGATCAACTACCGCACCTTCAAGCCCGAGCCGGGCGGTCTTTTCTGTCAAAAGATCTTCGGCCCGGTGCGCGACTACGAGTGCGCCTGCGGCAAATACAAGCGGATCAAATACAAGGATGTCATCTGCGATCGCTGTGGCGTCGAAGTGACCATCGCTCGCGTCCGTCGCGATCGCATGGGGCACATCGAGCTCGCCGTGCCGGTGGCGCACATCTGGTTCCTTAAGAGCATGCCGAGCCGTCTCGGTCTCCTGCTCGACATGACCGCCCGTTCGCTTGAGCGCGTCATCTACTACGAGAACTACATGGTTACCAACTCGGGAAAGACGCCGCTTGAGCTCAAGCAGCTCCTGACCGAGACGGAATACCAGCAAGCCGTCGACGAGTATGGCGCGGACGCTTTCACCGCCAAGATGGGCGGCGAGGCCGTGCGCGATGTGTTGACGCAAATCGACATGCCGGCCGTCGTGGCCGAGCTCCATGAGACGATGCGCGCCACGCGCTCGAAGCAGATCAAGAAGAAGCTCTCGAAGCGCCTCAAGGTGATCAACGGCTTCATCGGCTCGAAGTCCCGTCCCGAGTGGATGGTGCTCGAAGTGCTGCCAGTCATCCCGCCGGACTTGCGTCCGCTCGTTCCGCTCGAAGGCGGTCGTTTCGCCACCTCCGATCTCAACGATCTCTATCGCCGCGTCATCAACCGCAACAATCGTTTGCGGAACCTGATGCAGCTGAAGACGCCTGACGTCATCATTCACAACGAAAAGCGCATGCTGCAGGAGGCCGTCGATGCTTTGTTCGACAACGGCCGCCACGGTCGTCCCGTCACGGGCGCCGGCAATCGCGCCCTGAAGTCGCTCTCCGACATGCTCAAGGGCAAGCAGGGTCGCTTCCGCCAGAATTTGCTCGGCAAGCGCGTCGATTACTCGGGTCGTTCGGTCATCGTCATCGGTCCGGAGCTCAAGCTTCACCAGTGCGGTCTGCCGAAGAAGATGGCGCTGGTGCTCTTCGAGCCGTTCATCATCCGCCGCCTCAAGGAACTCGGCTTCGTGCACACCGTCCGCGGTGCGCGCAAGATGATCGAGAAGAAGTCCCCGGAAGTCTGGGATATTCTTGAGGAAGTGACCAAGGGCCACCCGGTGCTGCTCAACCGCGCCCCGACGCTTCACCGTCTCTCCATCCAGGCCTTTGAGCCCGTGCTGATCGAAGGCTCCGCCATCCGCATTCACCCGCTCGTCTGCACCGCCTACAACGCGGATTTCGACGGAGACCAAATGGCCGTTCACGTGCCGCTCTCCCTCGAGGCCATCCTCGAGTGCAAGCTGCTCATGATGTCCACGAGCAACATCTTCTCGCCTTCCAGCGGCAAGCCGATCCTCACCCCGTCGCAGGACATCGTCCTCGGCGCGTATTACCTCACGATCGAGCCGCGCGTGAAGCCCGCCAAGGGCCAGCGCGTGCCGCTCATGTCGGGTTTGCAGGAAGTGCTCTACGCGAAAGCGGACGGCGCCTACAAGACCCACGACTGGGTCGAAATCCCGAATCCGGATTTTGGCAAGGACACCGTCTACGGCAACAAGGAGCGCAAGATTCTCCGCACCACCGTGGGCCGCGTGATCTTCAACGAAATCTGGCCGGCCGGTCTCGGCTTCGTCAATTTCCCCGCACCCAAGAGCAAGCTGGGCGATCTCATTCTCAATACCTACAAGGTCGCCGGGCCGCAGATCACGGTCGAGACGCTCGACAAGCTGAAGGAGCTCGGTTTCACCACCGCCTTCCAAGCCGGCATCTCGATCGGAATCGACGACATGATCATTCCGGAAAACAAACCGGAAATCGTGCGCGACGCCCGCAAGAAGGTCGACGAGGTCGAGTCCCAATACAAGAAGGGCATCATCACCTCCGGCGAGCGCTACAACAAGATCATCGACATCTGGACCGGTGCGACCGATCGCATCGCGAAGGCGGTCTTTGCGAAGCTCGAGAACAATGACGGCAAGCCGGAAGTGAATCCGGTTTACATCATGATGGACTCGGGTGCCCGCGGTAACAAACAGCAGGTTCGCCAGCTGTGCGGTCTCCGCGGCCTCATGGCCAAGCCCTCCGGCGAAATCATCGAGCGCCCGATTCTGTCCTCCTTCCGCGAAGGTCTGACCGTGCTCGAATACTTCATCTCCACGCACGGCGCCCGCAAGGGTCTCGCCGACACCGCCCTGAAGACCGCTGACGCCGGTTACATGACCCGCAAGCTTTGCGATGTGGCCATGGATGCGGTCGTCACCGAGGAAGATTGCGGTTCGCGCGAAGGCATCTGGAAGAAGGCGATCTTCGAAGGTGAAACGATGCTCGTGACGCTCGCAGAGCGCATCATTGGCCGTTGCACCACGGAAGATATCTACAATCCGCTCGATCCAACCAAGATCCTCGTGAAGTCCGGCGAACTCGTCTCGGAAGAGATGGGCCGCCAGATTGAGGACAGCGGCATCGAGCGCGTGAAGGTCATGTCACCGCTTACTTGCACGAGCGAGCAGGGCATCGATGCCAAATCCTACGGCATCAATCCCGCCACGAACAAAATGGCGAAGATTGGCGATTCCGTGGGCATCATCGCCGCCCAATCGATCGGCGAGCCTGGCACGCAGCTCACCATGCGTACGTTCCACATTGGTGGCGTCGCCTCGGCCGGTTCCAAGAACCCTGAGATCAAGGTGCGTAATGCCGGTATCCTGAAATATCGCGGTCTCCGTCTCGTGCAGATGGAAGGTGTGGCCATCGTCCTCAACAAGACCGGCTCCATCCAGATCATCGACGACAACGACCGCGAACTCGAAGCCTACCCCATCGTGGTCGGTACCGTGCTCTCGGTTGCTGACGGCGCCAAGGTCACCAAGGGCCAGACCATCGCGCAGTGGGATCCCTACAACATTCCGGTTCTCTCCGAGAAGGCCGGCACGCTGCACTTCAAGGACACCATCCCGGGTGTGACCGTGAAGCGCGAACTCGACGAATCGACCGGCCGCATCGCGACCGTCGTCATCGAGCACAAGGAAGATCTCAATCCGCAGATCGAAATCCGCGACGACCACGGCAAGCCGCTGGCCGCCTACGCAATTCCGACCGGCGCGCAGATCGTCGTCAGCGAGGGTGACATCATCCAAGCCGGCGCGTTGCTCGCCAAGACCCCCCGTCAAGCCTCCGTCACCAAGGACATCACCGGTGGTCTTCCCCGCGTCGCCGAGCTCTTCGAAGCCCGCCGCCCGAAGGAAGCCGCTGAAATGGCCCGGATCGACGGTGTGGTCTCGTTCGAGGGTTCCATCCGCGGCAAGCGCAAACTCGTTGTTCGCAACGAGGAGGCCGGCGCCGAAGAGGAGCATCTCATCCCGCACGGCAAGCACATCATCGTGCAGCCCGGCGACGTCGTCCACAAGGGCCAGCATCTCACCGAAGGTTCCGCCGATCCGCACGAAATTCTCGATATTCTCGGGCCGACCGCGCTCTACGAGTTCCTGATCGGTCAAGTGCAGGAAGTCTATCGTCTCCAAGGCGTAACGATCAATGACAAGCACATCGAAGTCATCATCCGCCAGATGCTCCGCAAGGTCCGCATTTCGGATCCGGGTGACTCCGAGTTCTTCTGGGGCGAGCAAATCGACCGGGTGGCCTTCTTGCGCGAAAACAAGCGCTTGGATGCGGCCGGTGGCAAGCCCGCCGAAGCCGAGCCGATCCTCCTTGGTATCACCAAGGCCTCGCTCGAGACCGAGTCGTTCATCTCGGCCGCTTCCTTCCAAGAGACGACCCGCGTCCTCACCGACGCCTCGACTCTCGGCAAGATCGACCACCTGAAGGGCTTCAAGGAAAACGTCATCATGGGTCACCTTATCCCTGCGGGCACGGGTCTTCCGGCCTACAAGAAGCTGAAGGTTACGCTGCCCCTCGGTGGCGAAATCCCCATGGACGACGCTCCGCGTCCGGCCACCGCCGAAGCGAGCTAAGCTCCCCAGGCATTCCCAAAAATCTCAAAGCCGCGACGCAAGTCGCGGCTTTTTCTTTGGCGCAAGACCGTCCGAGGAACCGGGCTAGGGGAGGCGCGTTTAAACCGGGTACCCCCGCCTTCCTCAGGAGCGAAACATCGCGTTGTGTCCAGCAATCCAGCCGGATTGCCTAAAAAACCGAAAACCACGGGTCTCTTTCCCCCTTTTTCACTCGGGGCAGGAGAGGGGGAGGGAATTCACCTCCGGGAGGCCATTTTGGCACCCCAAGGACCCGATTTGAGGCGGAAATTCACCGTCGATTTGTCCCGAGGCCTGATAATGTGAATAACTTCGGGGAGATAATTAAATTTCACGCTTGTAGTGCAACTCGTCGACGTGATTTGCTGACCCTCCATTTCGTCAAAAAACAGCACTTGCAGCCAAACTGTAGGTGCACCTGACGCCGCGGTTTTGGGATTTTCCGTCTCAAACGCCGTGTTTTTCAGCACCGAACGAAAAAGTGCTTGCCGGAGCTTTTCGCTCCGGTAGGTTCCGCTGCTTTTCCACTTTCATCTCAAGCAATTTCTTCAACATGCCCACCATCAACCAACTCGTGAGAAAAGGACGTCGCAAGGTCCGTGCGAAGTCCAAGGCCCCGGCGTTGCAAGGCAACCCCTTCCGTCGCGGCGTCTGCGTGCAAGTCATGACGCGTACGCCAAAGAAGCCGAATTCGGCCATCCGTAAGGTCGCCAAAGTTCGTCTCACGAACGGCACGGAGGTGATCTCCTACATTCCGGACGAAGGCCATAACCTGCAGGAGCATTCCATTGTGCTCGTCCGCGGAGGCCGCGTAAAGGATCTCCCCGGCGTTCGTTACCACATCGTCCGCGGTACCCTCGACGCCACGGGCGTCGAAAAGCGTCGTCGTTCCCGGTCCAAATACGGCGTCAAGCGCCCGAAGGCCGCCAAGTCATAATCGTTTCCCCTTTTCACCATGTCTCGTCGCCGCAGAGCCACCCATCGCACCACCGTTCCGGACGTCCGCTATAACAGCGCACTCGTGACCCACCTGATCAACGTGATCATGAAGAGCGGTAAGAAAACCATTTCTGAGCGTATCGTTTACGGTGCCTTCGAGCGCGTCAGCGAGAAACTCCAAAAGGGGGATCCGGTTGATCTCCTTATGGGCGCAATGGAAAATGCCCGTCCGAAGTTGGAAGTGAAGAGCCGCCGCGTCGGTGGTGCCACCTACCAGGTTCCGGTTGAAATTTCTTTCGAACGCCAAGAGTCGCTCGCGCTCCGTTGGATTGTTGCCGCCGCGGCCGGTCGCAAGGGCATCACGATGCGCGAGGCCCTCGCCTCGGAAATCATCGACGCCTACAACAACACGGGCTCCGTGGTGAAGAAGAAGGAAGACACGCACAAGATGGCCCAGGCCAATCGCGCCTTCGCCCACCTTCGCTGGTAAGGAATTTTAGCAATGTCTGTCGCTTCTCCCATCAAGATTGCTGTCGTCACCGACAAGAGCAAGGTGTCCCCGGCCAACGCCAAGGACCGCCCGTTCCCGCTCGAGTGGACGCGTAACATCGGCATTGCCGCGCACATTGACGCCGGCAAGACCACCACGACCGAGCGGATCCTTTTCTACTCCGGCGCCGTCCACAAGATGGGCGAAGTCCATGAGGGCACCACGGTGACCGATTGGATGGAGCAAGAGCGTGAGCGTGGCATCACGATCACCGCTGCGGCTATTTCCTGTGCTTGGAATGCCTCGTTTGGTCCCTGGAAAGGCATCAAGCAACGCATCAACATCATCGACACCCCGGGACACGTTGACTTCACCGCCGAGGTGGAGCGTTCCATGCGCGTGCTCGACGGCGCCGTCGCGGTGTTCTGCGCCGTGGCCGGCGTTCAGCCCCAGTCCGAAACGGTCTGGCGCCAAGCGAACAAATACAACGTTCCGCGCGTCGCATTCGTCAACAAGATGGACCGCACCGGGGCTGATTTTTTCCGCGCCGTCTCCGAGATGCGCGAGAAGCTGAAGGCCAATGCCCACCCGCTGTTCATTCCGATGGGCAAGGAAGAAGGTTTCTACGGCCTGATCGATCTCGTGCAGAATGTCGCCTATGTCTTTGACGACACGACCGACCTGCTCGGCATGGATCCAGTGACCTCGGCGATTCCCGCCGAATTTGCCGCCCAGGCCAAGGAATACCGCGAGAAGCTGATCGAAGCTGTTTGTGACTTCGATGACGTCATCGCCGAGAAGTTTCTCGGTGGCGAAGAGATCACCACGCCGGAATTCATCCTCGCCGTCCGCAAGGCGACGATCTCGATGAAGTTCACGGGTGTGATTCCCGGTTCCGCTTTCAAGAAGAAGGGCGTGCAGCGTCTCCTCGACTGCGTCGTCAACTACCTCCCGAACCCGATTGATTTGCCCCCGATGGTGGGTCAGGACAGCGACGGGAAACCGGTGGAGGCACTCGTTGACGACAAGGCGAAGCTCGCCGGTCTGGCGTTCAAGCTCTGGAACGATCCCTTTGTCGGTAAGCTCGTTTTCTGCCGCATTTACACGGGCACGCTCCACAAGGGCACCTCGGTTTATAATCCCCGCACCCGCCGGACGGAGCGCGTTTCGCGCCTCGTGCTGATGCGCGCGATGGACCGCGAAGAAATCGATGCCGCCTACGCGGGCGACATTTGCGCCGTTGTCGGCGTGAAGGAAGTCATCACCGGCGACACGCTGTGTGACGAAGACCTCGATATCCGGCTGGAACCACCGTCCTTCCCCGAGCCCGTGATTGCGATGTCCATCGAGCCGAACTCGAAGGGCGACCAGGAAAAGCTCGGCATCGCGCTCCAGCGCCTCGTGGCCGAAGATCCGACCCTGCGTGTCAAGACCGACCAAGACACCGGTCAGACCATTCTCGCGGGCATGGGCGAACTTCACCTCGAAATCATTGTCGACCGCATGAAGCGGGAGTTCAAGGTCGAGGCAACCGTCGGCAAGCCGCAGATCGCTTACCGCGAGACCGTCCTGGCGACCGCCGAAGGCGTGGGCAAATTCATCCGTCAATCGGGCGGCAAGGGCCAATACGGCCACGCGGTCGTCACGATCGAGCCGAACGAGAAAGGCAAGGGCGTCGAGGTCATCAACGAAATCGTCGGTGGCGCGATCCCGAAGGAATTCATCAAACCCACGACGGAAGGCATCCTCGAAGGCGCCAACAATGGTGTCGTCGCCGGTTATCCGGTCGTGGACATCAAGGTTCGCATCATCGATGGCTCGTTCCACGAAGTGGATTCGTCGGAACTCGCGTTCAAGATGGCAGGCATCTTCGGCTTCAAGGAAGCGATGAAGGCCGCCAAACCGATTCTCCTCGAACCGATCATGGGTGTCGAAGTCACCACTCCGGAAGAATACTCCGGCGATCTCATGGGCGATGTGAACCGTCGGCGCGGTCAGATTCAGGGCATGGAGAACAAGAACGGCGCGTGCATCATCGCCGCCCATGTTCCGCTCGAATTGCTCTTCGGTTACGTCACGGACATCCGTTCGCTCTCGAAGGGACGCGCCAGCGCGTCCGTCACGCCTTCGCACTTTGCGCAGGTGCCGGCCAACTTGCTCACCAAAATCGTCGAGACCTCCTCCAAGGCCCCGGCCCGCACCTAACCTCTGTTCTTTATACCGCCATGAAAGGCCAACGCATTCGCATCAAACTCCAGGGCTTCGATTACCGGGTAATCGATCAATCCGCCGTGGAAATCGTCGAAACAGCCAAGCGCTCCGGCGCCCGCGTCTCCGGTCCGATTCCGCTGCCCACCCGCATCGAGAAGCTGTCCGTCAATCGCTCGCCGCACGACGACAAGACGTCGATGGAGCAGTTCGAGTCCCGCACCCACAAGCGCCTGATCGACATCCTCGAGCCCACCGCGCAAACGGTCGACGAACTCA
>JAUXOH010000152.1 GCA_030682505.1 Candidatus Didemnitutus sp.
GTCGATGCCGGTGTGCAGGCCGATTTTTTCGCCCCGCGTGCGCAGCACCATCACCAGTTCCTCGAGCGACGCGTTGCCGGCACGCTCCCCGATGCCATTGATGGTCACCTCCGCTTGCCGCGCGCCGGCGCGGAGGCCAGCGAGGCTGTTCGCGACGGCGAGCCCCAGATCATCGTGACAATGCACGGAGATGATCACGTCCTTGGCGCCGGGGGTGTGGGCAATGATGCCGGCGATGAGTCCGCCAAACTCGTCGGGCAGCGTGTAGCCGACCGTGTCGGGGATGTTCAGCGTGGTCGCTCCCGCCTTGATGACGGCGGCGAGCACCTCGTAGAGAAATTCCGGATCGCTGCGACCCGCGTCTTCCGGAGAAAATTCGATGTCGGCGCACAGGGAGCGGGCAAACGCCACCATCTCGGTGGCACGCGCCACCACTTCCGCGCGACTCATGCGCAGCTTGTGCTGCAAATGAATGTCGCTGGTGGCGAGAAACGTGTGGATGCGCGGGTGTTTGGCACCCTTGACGCCCTCCCAGGCGGTTTCGATGTCGCCGCGGGTGCAGCGCGCGAGACCGCAGATGATGGGTGGTTCCGCCTGGGGCCGGCCCTCGAGCGCGGTCTGCCCGATCTCGGCCGAGATGGCCTGCACCGCCGCCAGATCATCCGGCGAAGCGGCCGGAAAGCCGGCTTCGATCACATCCACGCCAAGACGGGCCAGCGTGCGGGCGACTTCCAGCTTCTCCGCGGAAGTCATCGACGCGCCGGGAGCTTGTTCACCGTCGCGGAGGCTGGTGTCGAAAATGCGGATGTAGTTCGGATCCATGAGAAGCGGAGTTTAGGATGGCCCGGTTCGCCGCTCAACCCTGCGGATCGGAACGAGGGACGCTGGGCGGAGCGAAGAGCGGATTGACGAAGACGAACGAGTCCGGCTCGGGATTCGTGGGTTTGACCTCGGTGCGGTCAGCCGGGTCGGCGGCAGCGGCACTGCCGTCGGTCGAATCGCTCGGGGAGAACAAATCGAGCACGCGATACTCGCCGGATTGTTGGGCATGTTGGGAGTGATTCATAGATTTAGGGGGTCGGATTTTTCAGGAAAGAAAGGGCGGGCGGCGATTGGGGCCGCCCACCCCGTAACACACCAACGAAAGCAACGTGATCAATCGCCGGGCTTGATCGTCACGGGGTTCAGAAACGGCATCATCGCGCGCAAACGCACGCCGACGCGTTCCAGTTTTTGATCGCGTTCCCCTTTGCGGAACTTCTCGAACCGCTTGCGGCCGCCCTTTTTGTTCTCCGCGATCCACGTGCGGGCGAACTTGCCCGACTGGATGTCGGCGAGGATCCGCTTCATTTCCTTCTGCGTGGCCCGGTTCACCACGCGCGGGCCGCTGACGTAGTCGCCCCACTCCGCCGTGTCGGAGACCGAGTAGCGCATGTAGTTCAAGCCGCCGCGATACATGAGGTCCACAATGAGCTTCAGCTCGTGCAAGCACTCGAAGTAGGCGATCTCGGGCTGGTAGCCGGCATCGACGAGGGTCTTGAAGCCCGCCTTGACCAGTTCGGCGCAGCCGCCGCACAACACCGCTTGCTCGCCGAACAGATCCGTCTCGGTCTCCTCGGTGAAGGTCGTCTCGAGCACGCCGGCGCGGGTGCAGCCGATGCCGCGCGCGTAGGCGAGCGCGAGCTTCTTGGCGGAACGCGAGGCGTCCTGATGCACGGCGATGAGGCCGGGGACGCCGCCGCCTTCCTGAAACACCTCGCGGACGCGGTGGCCGGGGCTCTTCGGCGCGACGAGCGCCACATCAACGCCCTGGGGCGGCTTGATCGCGCCGAAGCGGATGTTGAAGCCGTGCGCAAAGAAGAGCGCCTTGCCCGGGGTCAGGTGGGGCTCGACAAAATCCTGGTAGACCTGCGCCTGCGTGTGGTCGGGCACGAGCAGCATGATGAGATCGGCCCACTTCGCGACCGCCCCGATGGTGTCGACCTTGAGGCCGGCCTTCCGGGCTTTCGCGCGCGACTTGCTTGTCTTGCCGAGGCCGACGCGCACCTCCACGCCGCTGTCGCGGAGATTGAGCGCGTGGGCGTGGCCTTGGGAGCCGTAGCCAACGATGGCGACTTTGCGGGAGCGGATGCGGGCGAGGTCCGCGTTTTTGTCGTAGTATACTTTAGCCATGGGAAAGGGAATTTTGGGGGTTGGAATCAGACGGACATGGAGATGCCGGTCTCGGCCGGCTCATCGGCGGACGCGGTCGTCACTTCCGCGCGCACGAGCGGCGGGTTGGCGGAGAGTTTGTCGTGGCCGCGCGCCATCGAAACCGTGCCGGCGCGGACCATCTCGAGAATGCCGTAGGGCCGGATCATCACCTCGAACTTGCTGATCTTCTCGGGCGTGCCCGTGACCTCGATCACGAGGGATTCCTCGTCGACATCCACCACACGGGCGCGGAAGACATCCGCCAGCTGCAACACGTGCGAACGGGAATCGGGCGTGGCGCGGACCTTGACGAGCGCGAGCTCGCGGTTGAGCGCGGACTTGTGCGTGAGGTCGTCGACCCGCAGCACGTTGACCAGCTTGTAGAGATTGGCCTCGACGATCCGCGCGCCGGCTTCCGTCGAATCGACGACGACGGTGAGGCGCGAGACGCCGGGTTGCTCGGTGCGGCCGACGGTGAGCGAATCGATGTTGAAGTTGCGGCGCCGGAACAGGGAGGCGACCCGGTTCAGGACCCCGGGGACGTCCTCGACGTAGGCAATGAGCGTGTGTTTGGCCATGGGGTGTGAGGGTTAGGAATTCGCGGTCGCGGGGGCCGGGGCGGGTTTGGCGGAGGGCATCTGCCACTCCTTGTCGGAACCGGTTTCGGCCAGGACATCGCGCTTCGGGCGCCGGATCATTTTGTCGAGGGCCGCGCCGGCGGGCACCATCGGGAAGACGGAATCCTCCTGTTCGACGCGGAAGTCGATGATCACGGTGCCTGCGTGGGCGAGCCCGTCGAGCACCGCGGCCGTGACTTCGGAGCGCTGGGTGACGCGCACTCCCTTCAGCCCGAAGGCATCGGCGAGCTTCACAAAATCCGGTCCGCGCAGCGGCGTGGCGGCGTAGCGCTTGTCGTAGAAAAATTCCTGCCACTGGCGCACCATGCCGAGGAAGGCGTTGTTGATGATCGCCACGTTGATCTTGATCTTTTCCTGCGCGATGGTCGCCAGCTCCGGCATCGTCATCTGGAAGCCGCCGTCGCCCACGACGACCCAGACGTCCTTCTCCGGACAGGCAAACTTCGCGCCGATGGCCGCCGGCAGGGCAAATCCCATGGTGCCGAGACCGCCCGAGGTGATGAGCGAGCGCGGGGCCTCGTGGTGGTAATACTGCGCCTCCCACATCTGGTGCTGGCCCACGTCGGTGACGACGATGGTCTCGCGGTCCTTGGTGGCGCGCCAGATGTCGTTGATCACGTGTGCGGCGTAGAGGTGGCCGTTGTCGGGCAAAGCCTGGATGTCGAGCACAGCGGAGTCGCCCTTGGTCTCGTTGATCTTCGTCCACCAGTCGCTGCGCTCGTTGGCCTGCACGTTCGGAAGGAGCTCGGTGAGCACTTCGCGCAAATCCCCGATGAGCGCCACGTCGACGTGGACGTTCTTGTTCACTTCGGACGGATCGATCTCGACATGGATTTTTTTCGCGTTCGGTGCGTAGGTCTTGAGGTTGCCCGTGACGCGGTCGTCGAACCGCATGCCGAGGGCGATGAGCAGGTCGGCCTGTTGGATCGCCTGGTTGACCCAAGCTTCGCCGTGCATGCCCATCATGCCGAGATTGCGCGGCGAGGACGCGGGAATCGCCCCGATGCCGAGCAAGGTGACGGCAATCGGGATGCCGGCGCTGTTGGCAAATTCAAGCACCTGCGCCGTGGCGCCGGACTTGAGGATCCCCTGCCCGCCGAGGATGACGGGGCGCTGGGCCGCGTTGATGAGATCGAGGGCGCGCTGGTATTCCGACGGCAACGCGCGGAGATTCGGCCGGTAACCCGGCAGGCGTGGGGCGACCGCGTCCCAATCAAATTCGACCGTTGATTGCTGCGCATCCTTGGTGATGTCGACCAACACCGGACCGGGCCGTCCGCTCTTGGCGATGTAAAAGGCCTCGCGCAACACGCGGGCAATGTCACCGGCTTTGGTGACGAGGTAATTGTGCTTCGTGATCGGCAGCGTGACGCCGGTCACGTCGGTTTCCTGAAACGCGTCGGTGCCGAGCGCCTTCGAGCCCACCTGACCCGTGATGCAGACGATCGGGGAGGAATCCATGATGGCGGTCGCGATGCCGGTGACCATGTTCGTCGCGCCGGGGCCCGAGGTGGCGATCGCCACGCCGACCTTCCCGCTCGCCCGGGCATAGCCGTCGGCCATGTGGGTCGCGCCCTGTTCGTGGCGCGTGAGCACATGGTGGATCTGCGGGTATTTCGTCATCGCGTCGTAGGTCGGCAAGATCGCGCCGCCCGGGTAACCGAACACGACATCGACGCCTTCGCGGATGAGGCATTCCCAAATGATTTCTGCGCCGGTGAGTTTCATGAGTGGAGAGCAGGAAGGGTTCGTGGGTTCAAGTGGTGTAGGCCCCGAGGGCGGCGGACGAGACGGTGGCGGCGTATTTCGCCATCACGCCGCGCCGATAACGCGGGGTCGGCGCGACCCAGCTCTGGCGGCGCGCCGCGACCTCCTCGGCCGGCAGCTCGAGGTGCAGGCGGCGGTTGGGCACATCGATCTCGATGATGTCGCCCTCGTTCACCAACGCGATCAGGCCGCCCACGGCGGCCTCCGGCGCCACATGGCCGATGGAGAATCCACGGGTCGCCCCTGAAAAACGTCCGTCCGTCAACAAGGCCACACTCTCCGCCAACCCGGCGCCGGCGAGTGCCGCCGTGACCCCGAGCATTTCGCGCATGCCCGGTCCGCCCTTCGGACCTTCGTAGCGGATGACGACGACATCGCCCGCCTTGATCTGTTGCGCGCTGGCGGCCGCCATCGCGTCCTCTTCGCAGTTATAAACCCGGGCGGGACCCCGGTGGCGTTCGACGCTGCTGCCCGCGATCTTGAGCACGCAGCCTTCTTCCGCGAGGTTGCCGCGCAGAATCACGAGACCACCGTGCGGCTTGAAAGGCTTGGCCGTCGGGCGGATCACCTGCTGCCCCGGCGTCTCCGGCGCTGCGCCCACCTCCTCGGCGAGCGTGCGACCGGTCACGGTGAGGCAGGAGCCGTCCAGCATCCGACCCTCGTGGAGCCGACGCAGGAGCAGCGACATGCCGCCCGCGGCGTGCATCTCGACCGCGGTGTAGAGTCCACCGGGCTTCAAGGTCGCGATCGTCGGCGTGCGGGCGCTGATCCGGTCAAAGTCCTCAAGCGTCAGCGTGATTTCGACCTCGCGGGCCAGCGCGAGCAGATGGAGCACGGCGTTGGTCGAGCCACCGGAGGCGGCGACGGACGCGATTGCGTTCTCAAACGCCGCGCGGGTGTAGATTTGGGAAGGACGCAGGTCGCGCCGCACCAGCTCCATCACGAGTTCGCCGCAGCGGAAGGCGGCGGCCGCTTTTGCCGGATCGGTGGCCGGGATGCCGTTGGCCCCCGCCGGCGAGATGCCGATGGCCTCCATGATCGTCGCCATCGTGTTGGCGGTGAACTGCCCGCCACAGGCGCCCGCTGTCGGACACGCGGCATTTTCGATCCGCTTGAATTCCTCTTCCTTGATCTTGCCCGCCCCGAAGGCGCCGACCGCTTCAAAGACATCCTGCACCGTGAGCGCCTTGCCCTGGAGCGTGCCGTGATTGATCGATCCGCCGTAGAGTGCGAGACCGGGCACGTTGACGCGCGCCAAGGCCATCATCACGCCGGGGTTGGTCTTGTCGCACGACGACAGGCAGACGAGACCGTCGAGGTGGTTGCCGCGGGTGACGAGTTCGATCGAGTCCGCGATGACCTCGCGCGAGACGAGCGAGGTCTTCATGCCCTCCGTGCCCATCGTGATGCCATCGGAGATCGAGACCGTGTTGAACTCGAGCGGGGTGCCGCCGGCGGCGCGCACCCCGACCTTCACATGCTCGGCGAGTTCGCGGAGGTGAAAATTGCACGGCCCGATCTCGGTCCAGGTGTTGGCGATGCCGATCAACGGCTTCTGCAGATCCTCGTCGGTAAAGCCGACGGCTTTCATCATGGCCCGGGCCGGCGCACGATGCGGGCCCTCGGTGATGACACGGGAGTTGCGGCGAAGATCAGTCATGGCTCGGGCTGGCGCTCCGGGAAGAGGAGCAGGGGCGAAGGAGAGACGGGTGTTTCATGGGCAAGAAAAAAGACCGCCCGGTGGGGGCGGCCTTTTCGAAAACTTGGGAGAGTGTGGGTGCTCTTTAAGTGTGCGAATGCCGCCCGGAAGTCGGGGCAAGTAGAATGACGGCCACGATAATAATCGCGGCGGGCAGGCTCAGCAGCAGTGAGGTGCGGTTGGTCATTTCGAAATCGCTAAGCCGTTATTCGTGCGCGCGTCTCCCCTGATGGTCAAGATTCGGTTTGTTTATGACAGCATGGCAGCCCGTCGCCCGCTCGCGCCCGGAACGGTGCGAAGACGGGCAACCGGTGGATCGCGCGGCGTCAGTCGCCGAACTTGATGCCTTGGGCGAGCGGGAGGGCGTGGGAGTAATTCACCGTCACGGTCTGGCGCCGCATGTAGGTGCGCCACGCATCGCTGCCGCTTTCGCGACCGCCGCCGGTTTCCTTTTCGCCGCCAAACGCGCCGCCGATCTCCGCACCGCTGGTGCCGATGTTGACGTTGGCCAGACCGCAATCACTGCCGCTGGCCGACAGGAAGCGCTCCGCCTCGCGCAGGTCGGTCGTGAAGATCGCCGAGCTCAGGCCCTGCGGCACGCCGTTTTGCAAGGCGATTGCTTCGTCGAGCGTGCGGTAGGTCAGCACATAAAGAATCGGCGCGAACGTCTCGTGCTGCACCACCGGCCACTCGTTCTTTGCCTCAACGATGCACGGGGTGACGTAGTGGCCGCCCGCATACTTCTTTCCGGTCAGCCGCTCGCCGCCGATGAGGACGCGGCCGCCTGATTTCTTCGCCTCGGCCAGGGCCGCCTGCATGGCCTGCAGCGAAAGGGCGTCGATCAACGGACCGACCAGCGTGGTGGACTTGAGCGGATCGCCGATCGGCAATTGCCGATAGGCCGACACGAGGGAGGCAACCAATTCATCCTAGATCGACTCGTGGACAATGATGCGCCGCGTCGAGGTGCAGCGCTGGCCCGCGGTGCCGACGGCACCGAAGAGGATGGCAAGCTTCGCCAGTTTCAGATCGGCGGACGGCGCCACGATGATGGCGTTGTTGCCGCCGAGTTCGAGCAGCGTGCGGCCAAAACGCTGGGCGACGACTTCGCCGACGCGCCGGCCCATGCGGGTCGAACCGGTGGCGGACACCAACGGCACGCGCCGGTCGTTGGTCATGAGTTCGCCGATGGTCGGGCCGTCGCCGATCACCAACGCAAAGATCGCCGGGTCGACGCCGCAGGCGCGGCAGACCTTCTCCGCGATCTTGATGCACGCGATGGCGGTGAGCGGGGTTTTCTCGGAGGGCTTCCAGATCGTCGTGTCGCCGCACACGGCGGCGAGCGCGCTGTTCCAAGCCCAGACGGCCACGGGAAAATTGAAGGCGGAGATGATGCCGACGACGCCGAGCGGTTGCCACGTTTCCATCATGCGATGGCCCGGGCGCTCCGAGGCGATGGTGAGGCCGAAGAGCTGGCGGGATAGACCGACGGCGTAATCGCAGATATCGATCATCTCCTGCACCTCGCCCTCACCCTCCACGAGGATCTTGCCGGCCTCGAGCGAGACCAGCTGGCCGAGCTCGGTCTTCAGCTCCCGCAGGGCATTGCCGTAGCAACGGATCACTTCGCCGCGCTTGGGCGCCGGCAGATCGCGCCAGATGAGAAACGCCTTTTGCGCCGCCGTCACGGCCCGCTCGTAGTCGGCGGCCGAAGCCTGTTTCACCCGGCCGATGACGGAGCCGTCAATCGGCGAGCGCTTTTCGAGGATGACACCGGTGCCGCCCCACGCGCCCCAGAACGCGCCCGCATTGGGCGACTTGAGCGACAGCCCGAGCTTGGGGAAGATCGCCCGGGCGGTCTTGGCGACGGAAGGAGAGGAGGAACTTTTTGCCATGGCAGGAAGGGGTCGGAGGGAAGGAGGGATTGAGCGAAGCGACGGTCGGGCGTCGCGAGTGGGTCAGGTCTGGTCGCCGTAAACGCGGCCGCCCCACTGGGTGCCGAGGAATCGCTCCAGGGAAACGGAGTCCTGCCGCACGAAGCCGGAACCAAGCTTCTTCTTGGCAAAAAGCTCGAGCACCCCGACCACGCCGGCGGCGGTGGTGAGCTGGATCGCGTTGAGCTTCCGGCCCGCGATCACATCGCCGTGCATCTTCTTGATGAAACTGCGCTGCTTGAGGCCGCCTCCCTTCTCGCGACCCACGACGCTGACATAGAACACGACCACGTCGGATTCCGTCTGCGGGACTTCCTGGTCGAAGATCTGCGTCACGAGTTCCTGGCGCGGAGCAAGGTTCAGGTCGTGGAGCAGGAATTTCATCAGGTCGCGGTGGCCCGGGTAGCGCATGGTCTTGTAATTCAGCTCCTGCACCTTGCCGGCAAAGGTCTCGCACATCGTCGCGACGCCGCCGGAGGTGTTGAACGCCTCATACTCCGTGCCATCGATGGTGATGCGCTCCACGCCGTCGAGCGACATGGTGGGCATCACGCGCCCGTGGTGCAATGCCTCGCCGGTCTGGCAATATTCGTTGATCAGGCCCGCCGTGCTCCAGCTGAGGTAATACTTCATCTGGTTGCTCGCGTTGAGCGGGAGGGCGCCAACGCGCATTTCGCACGTGCGCACATCGTCCAGCGACGAGGCGAGCGAGCCGCCCACGATGTTGATCGCGCCGGGGGCGAGACCGCATTGCGGCATGAACGTCACCTTCGCGGTCCGGGCCAGCTCGCGGATGAACTTCGTCGTCTCGACATCTTCGCTGAGATCGAAGTAACTCACGCCGGCCGGCACGCACGCGGAGGCGATCGCGCGGTTCAGGTAAAAGGGGGCGGCATTTACCACCGCGTCGAGGCCCTTGAGGAACGCGGCGAGCTGCCGGGTATCCTTGACGTCGACCTCCTTGAACCGGGACTTCTTCAGTCCCTTCAGGTCGATGTTCGTGCGTGCATCCGCGAGGACGACACCGGTGCAGAACTTGCAGGATTCGAGGAGGGTGGCGATGGTGGCGCCGATCTTGCCGGCACCGACGATTCCGATTTTCATAAGGGCGAGGGTTGGA
>JAUXOH010000163.1 GCA_030682505.1 Candidatus Didemnitutus sp.
ATAGCCGTAGCCGGGCAGGTCGACCAGCCGCCACTTGCGGTTCATCATGAAGAAATTGATCAACCGCGTCTTGCCCGGCAGGTCGGACACCCGCGCGAGGGCCTTTTGCTGCGCGAGCAGGTTGATCAGCGAGGACTTGCCTACGTTGGAGCGACCGATGAAGGCAAACTCGGGCCGGTCCGCCGCAGGGGCTTCGTCGACGTTGGGCGCACTGGTCTCGAACTCGGCGGAATTGATCTTCATCTCCCCTGACAAGGAAGGCATCGGGCCGACAAGTCAGCAGTGAAACGCCGGGGCGCCCGACGCGCGCTTGGGCCGAAGCGACAAAACTTTCGCGGAACGAAGGGCGGGCTTGCGAGCTCCCTGCGGGTCGAGCAAGTAATGTCATGGTGAAGCGATCGTTGGATAATGAAAGTAATTGAGCAGAGAAGGAACGCGACTTTCTCCCGGCCGCACGTGCGCCGGTCTTTACCTCGCGGTTAGATTCAAACAATCAAAGAACTATCGGAATGAACCCGAATGATCCCAATACTCCCTACGCGCTGATGGCCGAGCTGGGCCATGTGCTCGCCAGTCAGCAGCGCCTGCGACTGATCCACCTGCTTTGCCAGTGTGACCGCACGGTCGAGGAGCTGGCCGAGGCGATGAAGGAGCCGATGGCCAATGTTTCCCACCACCTGCAGTTGTTGAAGAAGGTCCGGCTGGTTGCCACGCGGCGGATGGGACGGCACATCGCCTACGGGCTGGCAGACGAGACGGTGCGGAATTTCTGGCCGCTCTACCGCGACTTCAGCGTCGACCGGTTGCTGGAGTTGCAGTTGTTGAAGGGCGCCTTGGCGGTCCAGCGCGGCAAGCGGGGCGGGGTGGTGGAGCGGAAGTCGCTCGTCGCCCTGCTGAAGAAGAACGCGGTGGTCCTGCTCGATGTGCGGCCCAAGGAGGAATACGATGCGGGGCACCTGTCCGGCGCGATCTCCTTTCCGCTCGGCGAGCTGGTGCATCGCATCAAGGAGCTTCCGGCGGACAAGATGGTGGTGCTCTACTGCCGCGGCCCCTACTGCCTGCTGGGCGACATGGCGCAGGAGCAACTGGCCGCGCATGCGATCAACGCGCTCCGGCTGGAGGACAGCATCGTCGATTGGATCAATGCGGGCCTGCCCGTCAAACGCTCTCGGGGTCACAAATCACTCGTGAACGAAAATTAGTCATGCATGCACTCTCTCGTCGTCGCTTCCTGAAGATCTCAGCAGGCTCGGTGGCCGCCCTCGGCGCCTCCGGGGTCATCAGTTCCGGCTTTGTCCGACGAGCGGGCGTAGCGGCGGACTCCGGCACCCGCACGGTGCCGACCTTTTGTGACATTTGTTTCTGGAAATGCGGTGCGATCGCCACGGTGCGCGACGGGCAGTTGTGGAAGATCGAGGGCAACCCCTTGGACCCCCTGAGCCGTGGCCGGCTGTGCCCGCGCGGCACGGGCGGCGTGGGGGCGCATTGGGATCGCGACCGGCTGCGCACGCCGCTCCTCCGCGTCAGCGAGCGGGGAGAGGACCAATGGAAGGCAGTGACATGGGATGAGGCGCTCGACCACATCGCGTCGCGGATGAAAAAGATCAAGACGGAGCACGGGCCGGAGTCAGTGGCGCTGTTCAGCCATGGCATCGGCGGCACCTTCCTGAAGCACACGCTGCGGGCCTTCGGCTCGCCCAACAGCGCGGCGCCCTCCTTCGCACAATGCCGCGGCCCGCGGGATACGGGTTTCGAGCTGACTTTTGGCGACGGGCTGGGTTCGCCCGAGCGCACGGACATCGAAAATGCGCGCTGTTTGGTGCTGATCGGCTCGCATCTGGGCGAAAACATGCACAACACCCAGGTGCAGGAGTTCGCCACCGCCGTGCAACGGAACGCGACGGTGATCGTCGCCGATCCCCGCTTCTCCGTCGCAGCGAGCAAGGCGAAGCATTATCTGCCGGTGAAGCCCGGGACGGATCTCGCCCTGCTGCTCGGCTGGATGCATGTCCTGGTGAGCGAGCGACTCTACGACACCGACTACGTGGAGGCCTACGGGCACGGGTTCGAGGAATTCTGCGCGGAGATCGCGGCCTGCACGCCTGAGTGGGCGGCTGCTGAGACCGGGTTGTCGGCCGAGAGCATCCGCGAGACGGCGCGCGAGATGGCGCGGCACCGGCCCGCGACGCTCGTCCATCCGGGGCGGCGTGTGAACTGGTATGGCAACGATGCCCAGCGCAGCCGCGCGATCGCCCTCATTAATGCGCTTCTCGGGAGCTGGGGACGCAAGGGTGGATTCTACACCCCGTCGATTCTCAGCGTGCCGGACTATCCTTATCCGCCCTACCCGGAGGTCGCCAAGGCCAAGGTCGACAATCCGAACAAGCGCTACCCGTTCGCCAAGGATTCCCTCACCACCGGAATCCGCGAGGCCACGATCACCGGCCAGCCGTACCCGATCAAGGGTTGGTTTGTCTACGCGACGAACCTGATCAACGCGCTGCCGAACCAGGAGGAAACCATTCGGGCGATCCAGAATCTCGACCTGTTGGTGGTGATCGACGTGGTCCCGAGCGAGATCGCAGGGTGGGCTGACGTGGTGCTGCCCGAGTCCACCTACCTCGAGCGTTTTGAGGAACTGCACCTCGGGCCGTTCAAGCAGCCGTTCGTTGGCATCCGGCAGCCCGTGGTCGACGCCCCGCACGACCAGAAGCCGAACTGGTGGATCGCCAAGCGCCTTGCCGAGAAACTCGACCTCGGGCACTTCTATCCCTGGGACGACATCGAGGATTACCTGCGGTGGCGGGTGGAGGATGCGGGATTGAGTTACGCGGAGTTGAAACAAAAAGGCATCATCCTCGGTGACATGGAGCCGCTCTATTTCGAGGACGGTGTGCCGCCGGAATTTGATACGCCCTCGGGCAAGATCGAGTTCTACTCGGAGCAACTGGCCGAAGCGGGATTTGATCCGGTGCCGCGCTACACGCCGCCCGAGGAAGGGCCGCCCGGCTCCTTCCGCCTGCTGTTCGGGCGGGCTCCGGTGCACACCTTCAGCCGCACCCAGTCCAATCCGCTCCTCAACGAGATGATGGACGAGAACGAGCTGTGGTTGAACGCTGCGGTCGCCCGCCAGCTCCAACTCAAGAGCGGTGACCGCGTGCGGTTGCGCAACCAGGACGGCGTGACGAGCAACGGCATCCGGGTGAAAGCCACGAATCGCATTCGTCCCGATTGCGTCTACATGGTGCATGGCTTCGGACACACCGCGAAGGGCCTGCGCCAGACCTTCGGCAAGGGTGCGAGCACCGCCCAGATGGTCACTCGCTACAAGGTGGACCCCCTGATGGGCGGCACCGCCGTGAACGTCAATTTTGTCACCCTCGAAACGGAGAACTGAACATGCGCTACGCCATGGTCATCGACACGCGGCTCTGCGTCGGCTGCATGAACTGTGTGGTTGCCTGCAAGACCGAGAACAATGTTCCGGCAGGCTTCAACCGCGACTGGATCACCGAGACATTGCGCGGTGGGTTTCCGGACGTGCGGCTGGAGATCCGCTCCGAACGCTGCAACCACTGCGACAATCCGCCCTGCGTGCATTGCTGCCCGACGGGTGCCAGCCACGTCCGCGAAGGGGGCTTTGTGATGGTGGAGAAAAACAAGTGCATCGGATGCAAAGCCTGCATCGCGGCATGTCCCTATGACGCCCGCTTCACGCATCCCGAAGGCTACGTCAGCAAATGCACGTTCTGCATTCACCGGGTCGCCGAGGGTCTGGATCCGGCGTGCGTCTCGGTGTGCCCGACGCACTGCATGTTCTTCGGCGACGTGGACGATCCGGCGAGCGAGGTGAGCCAGTTGCTGACCACCCGCCGGCACCACGCGCTCCTGCCGGAGGCCGGTTGCCGGCCGCACGTCTTCTACCTCTCCTAACCCGCTCGCGTCATGCCACTCGAATTCACCACCACTCGCCAAAACCCCGGGGTTGATCCCGTTCTGAATGCCTGGCTCGTCGAGGTTCCAATCGATCTGCTCGCCGCCGCCACCGCGGCCGGGCTCATGGTGCTCGCCGGGCTTCACCTCCTCCTCGCACGGCCGCGCCAGCCGGAGCCGCTGGTGACCTGCACCGTCGGGCCCCTGCTCGGTGTGTTGCTGCTGAGCCTCGGGCTGACCGCGCTGTTTCTCGACCTTTCCCACAAGCTCTATGTCTGGCGGCTCTACCTGACCTTCGAGATCACCTCGCCGATGTCGTGGGGCTCCTACCTCATGCTCCTCTCGTATGGAGCATTGTTGCTGAATCTTCTCGCACATCTGCCGGTAACCTTCCCGTCGCTGGTCGGGCGGTTTCCAATCCTCGGGCGCCTCAGCCGGTTGGTCTTCGACCAGTCGTCGCGCGTGGCGGCGATGGGCTACATCAATCTCGGCCTCGGCTTCTCCCTCGGCATCTACACGGGCACCTTGTTGAGCACGATGCGGGCGCGGCCGCTCTGGAACTCACCCCTGCTTGGACCGATCTTCCTGATCTCCGGCCTGGTGGTGGCGGCGGCCGTGCTGCACGCGGTGCTGGTGCTGGCCGCAGGTCGGTCACCCGCTGCCGCCAAGCGCGCGACGTGGCGGGATGCCCTCGCGCGTTGGACCGGCGCGACCGGCCTGGATGCGGGGGTTGCTCCCGTGTTGCGCTGGCTGGTCGTGGCGCTGCTCGCCCTGCAATTTGTCGCGCTCGGACTCTACGGGGTCGGGCTGTTGTCCGCACCCGAGATCGGGCAGCGGGCGCTCGCAGAGTTTCTCGGCGGGCCCTATGCGCTGTCGTTCTGGATCTTCGTGGTCGTGCTCGGCACCGTGGCCCCCCTCGGACTCGAATTGCTGGAGATCAACCGACGCGTCCGCGCCACGATCGTTCCGGCGCTCCTCGTCCTGCTCGGAGCCTTTGCGCTGCGTTACATCTTGGTATTTGCCGGGCAGGAGAGCCACTGGACCCGCGGCTTCGCGGGCTTCTGAGTTTCGGCCCCGACCGGGTCCGTCGCGATCCGGCCGGAGGCATCCCCTTGGGTCGACCCGCAGCAAACCGTTGGGCGGCCCGTACTTTCCCGGCTCGCTGGAGGGCAGACTGTGCTCCCGGGCAGGCCATGGTTCTGGGGGATACAAAAACTAATACTGCGATGGAAGATCATTAGAGAAAGTCCATCACGCGAATTGACGGCATGATACATCAGAAGTGCCGTCGTGTTAGCATAGACGAATAATCAAGCGATCATATGAGTGTTGGTGTGAACATCGACTCTCATCACCTTAGGCCCGGGATGATCGAAGCCGGTTCACGGGCGTGCCCGGCGTTTTTGCACCGGTCCTCCCTTCCTCACCTCGGCGGGCTCTAACATCGAACCTATCATGAAACTAACATCGACCAAACTGGCGACCCTTGCCTGTTTCGCTGCCTTTGCGGCAGCCGTGCCGGCACATGCCGACATCCTCGAGGCCAACATGGTGAGCCTGAGAATCCAACTGCGCGGGCAGTTGCTGGCGGAAAACACCGACTATGGCACGGGCACCGACCAACGGGGCGACCGCACCGACTTCCGCTTCGCGCGGTTCCGGCTGACCCTGACCGGGATGATGGACGAAACCTATGGTTTCCAGATCAACACCACGAGCATCACCAGCGGGACGAAGACCGGCGTGACCGGTTACGGCGTCTCGGGGCAGGACACGGATTCCAACGACGGCAACATCCGCCTGCATGACGGCTACTTCATCGCCAACTACTATCCCTGGCTGAACTTCAAGATCGGTCTGACGAAGAACCCGCTCACGCGGGCCAACCTCGATGGTTGCTTTGATCCGCTGACGATGGACCGCTCCATGTTCATCTTCACGGCCTACGGCACGGTGCCGGCCAAGGCCAGCCGCGACATCGGCGTGAGTTTCTGGGGCAAGCTGGCGGACGGCCGGATCGTGTACCAGGCGGCGGTCTTCCAGGGTCGCGAAGGTTTCACCCGGACCACGAACCCGATGAACCAAACCACGGTGGTCTCGAGCCAGACCCCGAGTGATAATTTCCTCTATGTCGGTCGCGTGCACTATTCGTTCTGGGACAAGGAAGAGTCCTCCGGCTACGAGGGATCCTACCTCGGCGACCTGAAGATCCTCACCTTCGGAATTGGCGCAGCCTACGAGGGTGCGGCCGTTTACAAGAACGTGACGTCGGCCGGCTTCGTTCAGAACAGCGAGACGGTTGATTACACCGCGTTCACCGCCGACATGATGTTCGAGTATCCGACGCCCAGCGGCACCTACACGCTCACTTCGGCCTACCTGAAGAACCACTTCGATGACGCCTACAAGACCAACCTGAATCCCGGAGATCGCACCGCCAACATCGGCGGCGGCAATGGCCAGAAGGACGGTTGGTATGTGCGCGGGGCCTACCTGCTGCCCCAGACCTTCGGCAAGGCGGGCCGGGTCCAGCCCTACGCCTACTATGAGAACTGGGATTTCGCCTCCATCGCCGGCGTCACGGAGCAGAACATCAAGCAAAAGGCCTACGGCTTCAATTGGTACATCACGGGCAATAACAACGTCCGTTTCACGACCGAATACCAGATCACCGAGTTCGAGAAGCCCACCGCGCTCGCCAGCGGCACGGGCGTCAATCCGACCGGTTTCAAGGAAACCAAGTCGATTCGCGCCATGTTCCAGGTGGCGTTCTGAGCCATCGACCCAATCACCCTAAAAAAGGAGATAGCACCATGATCAAGAGTCTACTCATCACCGTCCTGTTCGTTGCCTTCGGGCTCACCTCGGCTCTGGCTGCGGACGAGGGCCTGACCGGCAAGGTCACCGCGATCGACGGGCAACAGGTCCGGATTGAAGCCTCGGCCGAACTGCCGACCTGGGCGAAGAAGGGCGGCTACCTGCGCGCCGTCAACGAGGCCGGCAAGCTGGTCCTGCGCGGCGCCAAGATCACCGGCGTCGAGGGCAACGTCATTATCCTCACCACCAGCAAGGCGAACGAGATGAAGGTCGGGGAGATGTACACCCTCGGCAAAGGCAAGGCATCGGCGGGCTGCTAGCAGCCCGTTCCGATTGGTCATTCCAACCCAAGCCGGGGCGGGATCATCCGATCCCGCCCCGCACTCTGGTCCCACGATCACCCGGATATTTCCACCAACATACCGTCTTCGAGCTTCGCGATCTAACGGGTGAATCACCCCACGATCGCCCAGCCGGCAGGGTGCGAAAGGAAACGCTCGCGCCTCCCTCCTTGGAAAGAAGACCCATGGCTGTCCCACCCAACCCGGACGTTCGCGTCCCCATTCCTCCGTCGCCACCCGGCGAATGTGCACCTGCCCTCGCGCAGGTGTCGGTCGGAGCCGCCCGGGCCACCGTGCTGGCGGGCGCGCGGGTGCTGGGCGCTGAGCGCCTTCCCTTTGCCGCGGCGAGCGGTCGCCGGTTGGCCGCCGACATTCTGGCCGGGGAGGACTGCCCGGCCTTCGACACGAGCGCAGTCGACGGTTACGCTGTGACGGCGCGCCCGGAACCGGAGCGCGGCAGTGCCTACCGGATCATCGGGGAAGCGGCGGCGGGTCGCGTTTTTCAAGGAACCCTCAAGGCGGGCGAGTGCGTGCGCATCCTGACCGGGGCTGCGGTACCGTCGGGCGCCGGCGCCGTCCTGAGGCAGGAAGATGTCCGCCGGGAAGGAGATGGCATCGTGGTCGACGAAGAGACCAGCAGGGATTATCTGCGTCGCCGGGCCGAGAACCATGCCGCGGGAAGCATCGTGCTCCCCGCCGGCACCAAGCTGGGACCGATCGAGCTCTCGATCTTGGCGGCACACGGTGAAGTGAGCCCGCTGGTGCACCGCGTCGCGCGGGTGGCCCATCTGGTCACCGGTTCCGAACTCGTGGCGCCGGACGCCGTGCCGACCGCCGGTCAGGTGCGCGACAGCAACTCGGCGTTGATCGCGGCGTTGGTCGACCGGGAAGGGGCGCAACTGGTCGCACAGCTTCGCTTGCCGGATGACGCCGCCGTGTGCGAGGCGACGATTCGCAACCTGCCTGATCTCGACGTGCTGCTGATTTCGGGGGGAGCGGGCGAGGGGGATTACGATCACGCGGTGCCCGTGTTGCAGCAGGTCGGCTTTTCCCTGCAGTTCCGCTCGGTCCGGGTGCGTCCGGGCAAGCCGCTGGGCTTTGCGGTCCGGGGTGCGCAACTGGCTTTCGCGCTGCCGGGGAATCCGGTCTCCCATTGGGCGACGTGGCAACTGTTCGTCGGTCCGGCGCTGCGGCAGCTGGCTGGGGCCCCTGAACCGGAGGCTGCGCCGCGCGTCACGGGAACCCTGGCAACTGCCTGGCGGGTGGCAGCCTCGGGGCGCGACGTGTTCTGGCCGGCCCGCGCCGAACCGAGCGGTGGAGGCTGGCGAGTCTGGCCGGCGCGATTCGTCAATTCCGGGGATCTGGCCGGTGTTGCCGGCTCCAACTCACTGCTCTGCGCGGGGGCCGACGGCGGTGACCGCCCGGCGGGATCCACCGTCGAACTGATGCTTGTCCCATGAACCCCAACCTTAACCCGTCCGTCTTCTCCCATCTCAGCCCGACCGGTGATGCCCGCATGGTGTCGGTCGGGGAAAAGCCCGAACAGGTGCGACTCGCGCGGGCCGCCGGTCGGGTGTGTTGCGCCGCCGCGACGATCAGCCTGCTCCGCGCCCAAGCCCTGCCCAAGGGGGATGTGCTGACGGTGGCCAAGCTCGCCGGCATCCAGGCGGCGAAGGCCACGAGCGCACTCATTCCGCTCTGTCATCCGCTGCTGCTCACGGGCATCGACCTCGACTTCGTGGTGGAGGATCGCGCCATCACCATCGGTGCGTGTGTGCGCACGACTGGGCGGACGGGAGTGGAAATGGAGGCGCTGACCGCCGTGGCGGTGGCGGCGCTGGCGATCTACGACATGTGCAAGGCGGTTGATCGGGAAATGTCGATCGAGGGCATCCATGTCGTCGCGAAGGAGAAGTCATGAAGATCGGTCGCATCACCCTGAGCGATCGCGCGAGTCGCGGAGACTACGCGGATCTCAGCGGGCCCGAGATCGAGCGGGTGGTCCGCGACCGGTTTGTCGACGAGATCGACTGGGTACGGATCGTCCTTCCCGATGAGGCCGACCAACTCGCCGCAGCGCTGCGACGGCTGGCCGACGAGGAGCATTGCCACCTGATCATCACGACCGGCGGCACCGGCCCGATGCCGCGCGACGTGACCCCCGAGGCGACGCGAACCGTTCTGGAAAAGGAGCTGCCCGGATTTGGTGAGGCAATGCGCCGCGCGAGCTTCGCCACCGTGCCAACCTCCATTCTCTCCCGCGCGACCGCCGGCACGCGCGGCACCTCGCTGATCGTCAATCTGCCGGGCCGGCCGGCCGCGATCGCCGTTTGTCTCGCGCCGCTGCTGCCCGCGATCGCCGAGGCCATCGATCACCTCGCCGGATTCCGGCCGCAGTTGGCGCCATCAGGAGTGGTCTGCGCCCCCGTGTCATGAACGCAACCCACCCAGACCACAGTCCGGCGCTTCGCTTCAACTGCGGCGAGTGGGCGGGAGCATTCGGCGACATCGGCACGGACCTGCCGCTCCTAGTGGCCATGCTGGCGGCGACCGGCCTTGCGGCCGGACCGGTCTTCTTCGCCTTCGGTGTCGCGTTGATCCTGAGCGGATGGCTCTACCGGCTGCCGATGCCTGTGCAGCCGTTGAAGGCGATGGCTGTGGTCGTGATCGCCGGGCAGGCGAGCGGCCCGCAACTGCAGTTGGCCGGCCTGATCCTCGGCACCCTCATGCTGGTGTTGGCCATGAGTGGCGCGCTGACCTGGTTGGTGCGGGTCATCCCGCTGTGCGTGGTGCGAGGCGTGCAGGTGGGACTGGCTTTGAATTTGGGCTGGGCGGCACTCCGCATGGCCGGGCGGCATGGCGTCGCCGGGTGGATGGTCGCACTGGTGGCGTTGGGGATGCTGCTTTGGCTGCGTCGCTCGCCCCGGTGGCCCGGTGGCCTGCTGGTGATTGGCGCCGGCTTGCTCTGGACGCTGGGCACCCAGGTGGATTGGTCGGTCGGTTTCGCCCGGCCGGCGTTGACGACCCTGACCCTGCCGGAGCTTCCGTGGAGCGACTGGTCGGTGGTGCTCGGATTGCTCGTGCTGCCGCAGCTGCCGCTGTCACTTTCGAATTCACTCGTCGCGACGCAACGCACCGTGGCCGACCTGTTCCCGTCGCGGCCGGTCAGTGCCCGCGGGCTTGGGTTCACCTTTGCCGGACTCAACTTTCTTGCGCCGTTGCTCGGTGGCGTGCCGGTGTGTCATGGGTGCGGCGGACTGGCGGGCCACTACGCGCTCGGGGCGCGCACCGGGGGCTCGGTCATCATCTACGGTTCAGTTTTCTTGCTCGGTGGAGCGCTGCTCGGGGGCGCGCTGGCCGAGATCGCCCGCCTGTTTCCCTTCCCGTTGCTCGGGGCTCTGCTCCTCCTCGAATCGGGTGTCCTCGTCTCACTGGCGCGCGACCAAGTGGCTTCGCCCACGCTGTTTCTCGTCACAGCGCCCGTGGCGCTGTGCTGCGTTTTCCTACCCTACGGCTACCTGATCGGCGCCGGCTTGGGCATTTTGCTTTACCATGCCTTCCTCCACACCTCCTCCCTGCGTGCCGCTTGAGCCAACCTCCCAGCCCGGCCCGGGCCTGCGCGACTCGTTCGGCCGCGTCATCGATTACCTGCGGGTCTCGGTGACCGACGCCTGCAACCTGCGCTGCGTCTATTGCCTGCCGGCGCGAGCCCGGTTCCAACCGCGGGACATGCTGCTGACCGATGAGGAACTGGTCCGGCTGCTCGGGTTGTTTGCCAGGTCGGGGTTTCGCAAGGTGCGCTTCACCGGCGGCGAACCGACGCTGCGGAGTTCGCTGGTGGAGATCGTGGCGGCGACCTCGCGCCTGCGCGGGATTGAACGGGTTGGTCTCACCACCAACGGGCTGCTGCTCGGGCAACAGGCGGGGGCGCTGCGCGCCGCTGGACTCCACTCGGTGAATGTCTCGATCGACTCATTGGACCAGGATCGCTTCGGGCGGATCACGCGGCGAGGCGATCTTCGCGACGTGTTGGCCGGGATCGAGGCTGCGCGGGCGGCGGGCCTGCAGATCAAGATCAACTGCGTGGTTTGCCGCGGACTGAACGACGGGGAGGACATCATTGACCTGGCGCGGCTCACGTTGGTGGAGCCATGGCAGGTGCGCTTCATCGAGGAGATGCCGTTCCGCAAGAGTGCCCATGCCAGCGCGCAGCATCCCGTGCCGGAGGAGCAGCTGCTCGCCCGCCTGCGGGCGGCCTTTGGCGAACTCGAGTTGCTCAACGGAGGCAGGCTCGATGGTGAGGCACGCGTCTTCCGGTTGCCCAATGCGCGTGGCACGGTGGGCTTCATCTCGCCGGTTTCCCGTCCGTTCTGCGGGGATTGCAACCGTCTGCGGCTGACGGCGGACGGCGTGCTGCGGATGTGCCTGTTGCGCGACGAGGAAATCCACCTGCGCATGCTCCTGCGCGGCGGCGCCTCGGATCAGGCCCTGCTCGATCAGATCAAGCTGGCGGTGATCGCCAAGCCGTGGGGACACGGTCTGCCGGATCAGGTGTTCCCCGCCAACCGGACCATGTCGGAGATTGGAGGCTGACCCATGGACGCGGAACTCATCGCCTCCCAACCCATCGCGGTCACCGTGCGCTTCTTTGCCCTGTTGCGGGAACAGGCGGGTTGCGGCGAACTGGTTTGCTCCACCACGGCCGGCACCCCCCGCCAACTCTACGCGGAGCTGGCCACGCAGCGTGGGCTGACTTTTCCCGAACACCTGCTCGGCGTCGCCGTGAACGAGCGCTACGCGGCGCTGGATGCTCCGCTCGGTGACGGTGATCGGATCGTCTTCATTCCACCGGTGGCGGGAGGCTGACCATGTTTTCCCTCCAAGACACTCCGATTGATGTGACTGAATGCCGGTGCCGCTTGGCGCGGGCTGATGCCGGGGCCTGCGTGACCTTCGAGGGCTGGGTGCGCAACCACCACCGCGGACGGCCGGTGACATGCCTCGAGTATGAATCGTTTGGCGCCCTGGCCCAGGCCGAGGGTGACCGGATCGTCGCCGACCTTGAGCGCCGCCACCCCGGCGCGCACGTGCTCGGCGTGCACCGCACCGGGCGGCTTGAGGTTGGAGAACTCGCGGTGTGGCTCGGGGCAACTGCCGCCCATCGGGGTGCTGCGTTCGCGGCTTGCCGCGACTTGATTGAGGAGCTCAAGCGCAGCCTGCCCGTCTGGAAAAAGGAATTCTTCGGCGATGGCACCAGCGAGTGGGTGAATTGCACCGTGGAGCACAATCCCGGGCGCAGCCGGGACGATTACCACTCCCGCTTCCGGCAACTGCAGGCCGTGGGCGCCGCCGGTCTCGACCGGTTGGCGCGCGCGCGGGTGCTCGTCGTCGGCGCGGGCGGACTCGGCAGTGCCGCGCTGGAAACGCTGGCGGGCAGCGGGATTGGATCAATCACACTGGTCGACCGCGGCCGCGTGGAACTCTCCAACCTGCACCGTCAGACCCTCTATGCCGTCGATGATCTGGATCTGACTAAAGCGGCAGTGGCGGCGCGGCGCCTCTCCGCGCGCAACCCGTTTTTGCAGGTCGAGGCCCATGCCGTGGCGGTGGACGCCGGCAATGTCGTGGGATTGATCGCGGGCCACGAAATCGTGCTCGATTGCTCCGACAATTTTGCCACGCGCTGCCTGCTGCACGATGCCTGCCGGGCGGTCCGCGTACCCTTGGTGCAGGCGGCGGTGCTCGGCTTCGAGGGTTCGATCAACACCTTCGTCCCGGGCGCGCCCGGTTGTTTGCGCTGCCTGTGGGGCGCGAATCCGGTGTCCGAACTCGAACAAGTGGTGACCTCGGCCGGTATGCCGGTCTTCGGCGGAGCCGCCGCGACGCTCGGTTGTTTGCAGGGAGCCGAGGCGATCAAGCTGCTGCTCGACCTGCCCGTGCCCTCGCAGGACTCCACGCTGCTCGTCGATTTGCTCGACACGTCCATCACCCGCATCGGCCGTCGCGCCGATCCCGCTTGCCCCGTTTGCGCCGCGCCGACGTTCGTTCCGGCCGGTGCCCCTTGATCCCATGAAAATCGAAGGCCTGTTTCTCTCCCCGGCACACAATTACTTCGGCCACCACGGCGGCCCGGCGGGCGCGACGCCCATCGTCGCCGTGTCTTCACTGGAGTGCATCGCGGGTCGCGGCGTGACCGGCGACCGCTTCTTCGACCACGCGCCCGATTACAAGGGCCAGATTACGTTCTTTGGCGCGGAGATCTTCGACGCGTTGTGCGCGGCCGTGGGCGCCGATGCGATCCCACCGTCCGCTGTGCGCCGCAACGTGATCACGCGCGCGGTGGACTTGAACGGCTTGATCGGAAAGGAATTTGAGCTTCAGGGCGTGCGCTTTCTCGGCACGGAGGAATGCCGCCCCTGCTATTGGATGGACCAGGCCGTGGCGCCCGGGGCGGAGCAGTGGCTCCAAGGCCGGGGCGGACTTCGGGCGAAGATCCTGAGCAGCGGTTGGCTTAACCTCGATCCTTCCACAAAATGAACTTCGGCTGCCGAATTTCCTTTGCCGGTGCGGTCCTGGCGGGACCCCGCTCCGGGAAAACGGAATCCGATCTCCCGCTGCGGGTGGTCGGCGGTGAGCGGTTGATCGACCGCCAGTTGGAACTCCTGCTGACCTTGGGACCGGCGGAACTCGTGATCGCCGGACAACCGCGGCAGGATTACGGTTGCCCCGGTGTCCTCGTGACCTGCCAGGCCGGACCCGACCAAGGTTTTCTCGGCGATCTTGCCGCGGTGTTTGCGGCCACCACGTCCCCCCACGTGCTGGTCGCGGCAGTGGACTTGCCGCCGGTTTCACCCTACCTGCTCTGCGAGGTGTTCGAGCAGCGCAGCGGGGATCGCGGGGTCGTGCCGCGCACCGGGCTGGGTTGGGAGCCGCGGATGGCGGTGTATCCGCGGATCTGCGCCGCACGCGTGCTCGAGCATCTCCGGACGGGACAGCTCGATCCCATTCAATTCGTGGAGTCGGCCGTCGCGGCGGGTGAGTTGAAACCCCACTCACTCGACGACGACGATGCAGCGGTGTTGGAAAACTGGCAGCGGGAACGGCCGTTGTAGTCGGCTGGCGTTGCTGCCGATGCACCGCTTCCGTTCAGAAGCGATGCAGCAAATTGATGCCTGGGTGGCGCGATCCCAACCGCAGAAGAGGAACTGCTGCGGAAACCGGCATCACCATCCGCCAATCGCGCGGATCAGCGGGGCTTGCCGCTCGTCAATTAGTTGAAGCGCGGCGCGGCGACTTCATCGACGGAGATGGTCTGGTCAAGGGAGTCCCAAGTGATCTGGCTGCCGTCGGTATTCAGATGGATTTTTTCCAGTTCGACTTGCGGGGCGGTCTCGAGACCGACGTATTGGCTGGCGGGAAAGCTCATGGAACGATCGGCATCGATTTCGAGATAGATTCGGCGACCCTGGACCCAACAATTGCGAGCGACGAGAGGC
>JAUXOH010000167.1 GCA_030682505.1 Candidatus Didemnitutus sp.
CATTCTGGGAAAGTGACGAGGGCCGCAGCCAAAGAGTCAAGAGCCTGCTCGCCGGACGGGGAGCAAGGGGAAGGCGTTTCCATCAGGCGGCGAGATGCTTGTGAAGAGTGGGTTGACGGAGGCGAATCCGGTTGTCGGTGATTATGATCCCGACCACGGTCAACCCGGCCGCCACCGCGACGACGAGGTCAGCGGGAACCGGGGAAAGCAGGGTCGAGCTGGCCAGTGGGGTGAAGCCAGCGCCGGTCGCCGCACTGAGAGCAATAATTGAGGTCGTGGTTTTCATGGTCGTGACGTTGGTGATGCCAGAGCTCTTGCACCGGCCGTGCCAAGTGCCGCGTACAAAGCCTAAACCGCGGATCATCAATCCCTCCGGGGAGCCAAAACATGCCCCGCCGTTCGCTTCGACAACGCGTTCCGTCTTCAATCTATCCGTGAACGGGAAACTTTTTTCCCGCGAGTGGGACGCGAAGCCGAGCGGGAGTGTCAATCGAGACCAACCGGCAGAAGAAATGGCCCGATCACTCAGAAGAGAGAACGAATGCGCCGTGGGTTGGGCGCCGTGTCTGGACCTTCGCGGACGGCTCGGGGGTTCCGGCCTGGCCGGCGCTGTCGCACCCAAGCCCAAGACTCGTTGAATGTTGGAATTATTCGTAGCGCAGGGCTTCGATGGGGTCCAGCTGCGCGGCTTTCCGCGCCGGATAGAAGCCGAAGAAAACGCCGATGATCGCACTGAAAACAAACGCGCCGATGACGGCCGATTCCGAGACGAGCACGGGCCAGCCATTGAGTTTGGAAATGAGCTGCGATGAGCCAATCCCAAGCAAGATGCCGATGATGCCACCCATCAGACTGAGAATGATCGCCTCGGTAAGGAACTGCAGGAGGACGTCCCGACCGTGCGCGCCGACGGCGAGGCGAATGCCGATTTCCCGAGTCCGTTCGGTCACGGAAACGAGCATGATGTTCATGATTCCGATGCCGCCCACGATGAGGGATACGCCGGCGATTGCCCCGAGGAGCACGGTCATGGTCCGGGTCGTCGCGGTGGCGGCCTCGGCGAGTTCCAGTTGGTTGCGCACGGTGAAGTCAGGATCGCGGTTGTTGCGGCGCTGCGTCAGCAGGTCGGTCACGTCTTCCTGAATCCGGGCCATCATTTCCGGCGAAACGGCCTGCAGCAAAATGGAGTTCAGATTGGGTCGCCGGGCGACGCTGCGCAGGTGCGTCGTATAGGGAATGTAAGTGATATCGTCCTGATCCTGGCCGAAGTAGTTGAACCCCTTGCTGACGAGCACGCCGGTGATCTTGAAGGGCACGTTGCGCACCCGCAGGGTCTGTCCGATCGGGTCGGTGCCCGCAAACAATTGATCCGCGACGGTCTTGCCGATGACACAGACTTTCACGCCGTTGCGGACATCTGTTTCCGAAAACATGGCGCCCTCCGCGACAGCCCACGAGCGAATGTCGAGGATGGTGGTATCGACGCCGCTGATCTGCGTGTTCCAATTCAGGCCATTGGCCAGCACCTGGGTCCGGTCGCGGATCTCGGGGCTGACCGCGACGGCGCCGGAGATTTCATTCCGGATCGCCAACATGTCATCCACCGTGAGCGAGCTCGCACTGCCCCAACCGCCGCGCATGCCGCCGGAGGTGGAGGTGCCGGGAAAAACGGAAATGATGTTCTGGCCGAGACTGGCGATCGAGGCCTCGACCTGGGACTTTGCCCCGTTGCCAATGCTGACCATGGCAATCACGGCGGCGACTCCGATGATGATGCCGAGAGCGGTGAGGACCGAGCGCAGGATATTGCGGCGCAAGGCGCGCAGGGCGACGGTGATGGTGTTGAGGAAGCGCATGGCGGTCAGTCGGCGAGGTTGGCGGCGGTTTCGGCCGCTTGAATCCGGCTCAGTTCGCCGGTCGCGTGCAACCGATCGGCCACCTGCACGTCATTGACCACCCGGCCATCGCGCATGATCAGGTTGCGCCGGCAGTAGCGCGCGATGTCGAGCTCGTGGGTGACCATGATGACCGTGATGCCTTGTTCATTGAGCTTTTGGAAAACGCCCATGATCTCGACCGAGGTTTTGGAGTCGAGGTTGCCGGTCGGCTCGTCCGCGAGCAGGACTTGGGGCCGGTTGATCAGCGCGCGGGCGATGGCGACGCGTTGCTGTTGCCCGCCGGAAAGCTGACTCGGGAAATGCCCGGCGCGATTACCCAAGCCGACGAGCTCAAGGCACTGCATCGCTTTTTCACGCATCTCTTTTCCCGACATGCGGCGGGCACCATAGAGCATGGGCAACTCGACATTCTCGAGCGCCGTGGTGCGCGAGAGGAGATTGAAACCTTGAAAGACAAATCCGAGCTTCTGGTTCCGGATATCCGCCAGTTGATTCCGATCGAGTTGCGAGACGTCGATCCCGTCGAGCAGGTAGTTGCCCTTGGTCGGCCGGTCGAGGCAGCCGAGCAGGTTCATCAAGGTGGACTTCCCGGAACCGGACGCTCCCATGACGGCGACGAAATCGCCGGACTCGATGGTGAGGGTCACGCCCCGCACGGCCAGCACTGGCACCTCGCCGGAGTGGTAGGTCTTGTGAATGTCCGTCAGCTGAACGACGTGGCTCATCGTCAAAAGCGGCGTTGCCCGCCAAACGGATTGGTCGTCGCCGGCTGGGCCGAAGTGCCGCCGGCAAGCGAGATGCTGGTCACCAAAACGTCGCCTTCTTCGAGCCCGGAAATGATTTCCGTGGCGCTGCCGTCGGTGATGCCGGCCTTGACCGTGACGGCTTCGGGCGTGGCGCCCGGAGTTTTCTGCCGATAGACTGTGCGGGAGGTGACCGTCACTTCGCCGGGTCGGGCCGCCGGATCGGGCACGGGAAGTCCCCGGGCGATCATGAGTTTCTCAATCTGGTCGCGCTGCTCGGCGGTGGGCGGTCCACTGCGAAAATCGACCCCGACCTCGGTCATGATCTCACGCATGATGGAGCGTTGCTCCGGCGTCAAATCGCCAAACATGCCAGCACCACCACGCCGGCCACCTCCGGCGCCAGCCGCCGCAGGCGCGGGTGCTGCCGCCGTTGGCGCTGCGATGGGTGAGCCTCCTGCTTTGGAAGTGTTGCCAGCGGGGGGAGGCGTCACCCCGGCGATCACCACGCCCTCGGGGATGCGCACGCGCAGGGCGGCGTTGGGAATGCGCAAGGTGCCGTCGCGCCGGGCGACGATGATGGACACATTGGCGGTCATGCCCGGTCGCAGCTTCAGGTCGCGATTGGAAACATTGATGATGGTGTCGTAGGTCACGACATTGCTGGTCGTTTTCGGTGCATTGCGCACCTGCACGACCTCGCCGCGAAAATTGCGATTGGGAAACGCATCGACGGTGAACGTGACCTGTTGACCGACCTCGACGCTGCCGATGTCAGCCTCGGCGACGGCCGCGCTGATCTGCATCTTGCTCAGATCGTTGGCGATCGTGAAAAGAACCGGGGCGTTAAGGCTGGCGGCGACGGTTTTGCCTTCCTCGGTCTGTTTGTTCATCACGATGCCGTCGATCGGCGAGGTGATGGTGCAGCGCTCCAGATCGACGCGCGCGTTTTCCACGGAGGCGCGGCTGGTCAGCAATTGGGACTCCACTTGTTGCAGTTGGGAGACCGACTGGTCGAGCTCCTGTTGGGTCACGAGCTTTTGCTCGAACAAGGAGGTAACGCGCGCCGTGTTGATCCCCTGCAGTTTGTTGCTCGCTTCGGCGGCGGCGAGATTGGCCTCGGCCTGCCGCAGGCGCTGCTGGTACGTGGCGGGATCAATCTCGGCCAGCTTGTCGCCCTTCTTTACGGGGGCATTGAAATCGACGTAGAGTTTCTTCACCAAGCCGGAGATCTGGCTGCCGACATCGACGCTGAGCACCGGGTCGAGTTGCCCGGTGGCCGCGACGACCTGCAGGATATCGCCCCGCGTGACGGTGGCCGTCTTGTAGACCGGGGCGGCGACCGCGCGATGGTTGTTCGTGTAGTAATACCAACCGGCGCCTCCAGCGGCGAGGAGGAGGGTGAGAGAAAGGATTTTTTTCATGCGCAGGTTGGGGGAGCGAAACAGTCCGACGTCGGAATGCAAATCCATCCGCTGATTCAGCCCGCCCGAGACCGAGACGTCGCGGCTCGGGGGCTGGTTTCACGGGGTGCCAGCTTTCCTGTTGCCAGAGAAGATTCCCGGTCTTCTCCTCGGCGCACCCCATGAAAACCCCGAAACTGGCGTTGTCTCTGTTGGTACTGGGCGCAACCTTGGCCCTCTCCGCGCAGGAATCTCCGAAGGAACGATCCGAGGCGAAGCCCGCCGCCCCGGTGGTGGTCGAGAAAGACCCGCTCCCTTCCGTCACCGAACACGAGGTGACGATTGGCGGCAAAGTCATCCGCTACCAAGCGAAGGCGGGCTATCTCGTGCTGAAGAACGACAAGGGTGAACCGCGCGGCAACCTGTTTTACGTCGCTTACACCAAGCAGGGTGAAAACGACCCGGCCAAGCGGCCGTTGACCTTTTCTTTCAATGGTGGTCCGGGGGCTTCGTCGGTTTGGCTGCACATGGGCGGCTTGGGCCCGAAACGCGTCATCATGGGCGAGCGGGGCACGGCCGTTCCGCCGCCTTACCAGTGGACCGACAACGAGTGGTCCTGGCTCGACGAGACCGATCTCGTCTTCGTCGATCCCGTTTCCAGTGGGTTCAGTCGCGCAGCGAAAGGTGCCGAGGCAAAGCAATTTCACGGGTTCACTGGCGATCTCGAGTCGCTGGCTGAATTCATCCAACTCTGGACCACGCGCAACGCCCGGTGGTCCTCGCCGAAATTCCTCGTCGGTGAAAGCTACGGCACGACGCGGGTTTCCGCGCTCTCCGACCGGCTCCAGCAGAAATACGACCTCTATGTGAACGGCGTGATCTTGGTTTCCTCGATCTTGAATTTCCAGACGGCGCGCTTCGGCCCGGGCAATGACGTGCCGTATCCGCTGTTCCTGCCGACCTACACGGCCACGGCGTGGTCGCACAAGAAGCTAACGGGCGATTGGGCCCGGACCCTCGCCGGCGCGCTGCAACGCGCGGAAGCATTCGCGGAGAACGATTACACGCTCGCCTTGATGCGCGGCGACGCGTTGGACCCGGTCGAGTTCGACCGGATCGCGGCCGAACTCGCGGCGCTCACCGGCTTGTCGCTCGATTTCGTCAAGCAACACAACTTGCGCGTGAGCATCTTCCGTTTCATCCGGGAACTCCGCCGGGCGGAAGGGATTGCGGTGGGACGGTTGGACAGTTCGATCGCGGGCGTGCTCGACGAGTCCGAAGGGGATGGCCCCGGGGGCAATTTCTTCGATCCCAGCATGGAAGCGATCAACGGGCCCTACGCCAACGCCATCAGCGACTACCTCCGGCGCGATCTCAAG
>JAUXOH010000175.1 GCA_030682505.1 Candidatus Didemnitutus sp.
CTGCCGTATTACGAGAAAGCGGTCGCGCTCGGACTCAGTCCCAACGAACTGTCGGGCGCACTGCTCGGGCTCGGCGCCACGCTGCGCACTTTGGGCGAGCTCGACCGCTCGGCTGAAATCCTGCGTTCCGGCAAACTCCAGTTTCCGAAGAATCGCGAATTCGACGTGTTTCTGGCCCTGACGCTGCACCTGCAAGGCCAGCATACGCAGGCACTCCAAACGGTGATCGAAACCCTGTGCGACACGACCGACGACCCGGGCCTCACCACCTACCAACGCGCAATCCGCCACGCCTCGGGCATGCTGCCATAAGCGGGTTGCTCTTCACTCGACTCGCGAGGGCGATGATTCCCCCGCCCCGGCTCAGAGTGGCTGTTGCGTCCACTCCCCGTTCACCAGCCGACGCAGCCCCAGCGGATTCGCCCGCTGCAGTTCAGGGGGCAACAGTTCCTCGGAAAAACCCTGATAGCAGACGAGTCGGGCCCAGCGATAGAGCGCGCGCGTGCCGACCGACGTGCTCCGGCCACCATCGCTCGTCGCGGGATACGGGCCGGCATGCACAATGGCGTGACTGACCTCCAGGCCCGTCGGAAATCCGTTGAAAATCACGCGGCCGGCCTTGTCGGCCAACCGATCCACCAAGTCGCCTTGTTCCGCGGCTTCCGCGGCGCCGGCGTGCACGGTCGCCGTCAAGCTGCCTTCCAGCCGCGCCGCCACGGTGAGCAGCTCCGCGCGATTCTGACACCAAACAACGAGCGAACTCGGCCCGAAGATTTCTTCCGCCAATTCGTGGTTGCCGAGGAAATATTTCGCCTCCGTTTCGAACCACAGCGGGGCCGCACCGCACGCCGAGACGGTGGCCGCCTGCGCGAGCAGGGTCACCCCGGGTTGGCGGGACCGCTTCTCCGTGTTGCTGACAAAGGCCTTCTTCATGCCGGCCGTGAGCATCGTGGCTTCGGGCGTGGCGGTGAGTTTCGCCGTGAGCGCCTGGATGAACTGCTCCGCCGCGGGTGAACGCTGCAGCACGATCAAACCGGGATTGGTGCAGAACTGGCCGACGCCCACCGTGGCGGAGGCATGCAAGCCATCGGACAGCGCGGCTGATCTTTCCGCCAACGCTCCGGGCAAGATGAACACCGGGTTGACACTGCCCATCTCCGCGTAAACCGGAATGGGTTCGGGCCGCGCCGCCGCAAGATCGGTCAACGCCCGACCCCCGCGCAACGATCCCGTAAAACCCACGGCCTTGATCGCCGGGTGCTGGACCAACGCTTGGCCCACCGCAAAGCCCGAGTCAAAAAGCAGCGAGAAGGTGCCCTCGGGCAATCCGCAGGCATGCACCGCGTGCAGAACCAACCGGCCCACGAGTTCGCTCGTGCCGGGGTGAGCCGGGTGCGCCTTGACGATCACCGGACAACCCGCCGCGAAAGCGGACGCGGTGTCGCCGCCCGCCACCGAATAGGCGAAAGGGAAATTGCTCGAACCGAACACGACGACCGGACCGATCGGCCGCAGCATCGAGCGGTGGTCGGGCTTGGGCAGCGGTTGGCGGTCGGGCTGGGCCGTCTCAATCCGCACATCCAACCAATCGCCCCGTTCCGCACTCTCGGCATAGAGTCGCAGCTGACCCGCCGTGCGGCCCACTTCGCCCTTGAGCCGCGCCTCGGGCAAGCCGGTCTCCTGCATCGCCCGCGCCACGAGGTCGTCGATCTTGGATTCCAGGTTTTCCGCAATCAGGCGCATGAACTTGGCGCGTATCGCCCCGGGCAGCTTCGCCCACGCCGGAGCCGCGCTCACGGCCAGTTGCACCGCCCGCTCAATGTCTTCGGGCGCGACGGAGGGGAATGACGGTTCGATGAAGCATTCCCTGGCCGGATCGAATGCCTTGAAGCTCGCGCCGCCGGGACCGCCGGAGCCGAAGCCAATGAGTGAGCCGCCGTCTGGTTTCATACACCACTATGTAAGGGTCCTCGCAGCGCGGCCAGAAACTTCTCTCCAATCACCGGTCTTCCCCAATAGCGCGATTTACCACCGAGGCACGGAGAACACGGAGGAATGCCAGCCCCCCTGGGGTGGTCCTCGCCCGGTGCCTTGTTTCCAGCTGCCGCTTTCTCTGTGAACCTCTGGGCCTCCGTGGTTCAATTTCAACCGCTGAATCCAGGGTCATCAGCCCCCAATCCTCCGCTTACAGTCCGGCCCGCCGGCTCAACGCCGTCGCGAGCACGGTCTGGGCGGTCGCAAGATCCGCCCCGGAAAGCTCCCGCCGGGGCGATCGCACGTGCGGCGTGCCGCGTCCGACCTCCGCCTGCACCCATTTGATGAACTGCACAAACTTCGGCACCGTATCCAGTTTCAACAGGGGGAGAAACCACGTGTAGAGCGCCATCGCGCGGACCTTGTCGCCCTGACTGGCACTATCAAAGAGCTCCACGCTTTCGGCGGGAAAGGCATTCACCAGTCCCGCAATCCAGCCCACCGCACCCGCATCAACCCCTTCGACCACGGCATCGTCCATGCCCACGAGCACGTCCAGTCGCCGTCCGCACCACGCGCGAATCGCCGTGATCCTCCGCACGTCCCCGCTCGATTCCTTGACCGCGTGCAGGTTCGTGTGCTCCGCCGCCAACTCCGCGATCTGCTCCGGCAGGAAGTCGGTCTTGTAGGCCACCGGATTGTTGTAGAGCAGGCACGACAACGGCGTCGCGGTGATCACGGCGCTGAGATGGGCTTTCATTTCGGGCCAATCGCCGGTGTAGACGTAGGGCGGCAACACCATCAGGCCCTGCGCGCCGGACTTTTCCGCCGCCTGCGCCAGCGCCACCGCCTCCGCCGTGCCGAGCGACGCAATCCCGAGCACCACGGGCGCGCGCTCCCCCACCGCGCTCACGGCGGTGCGCACGAGCGCGATCTTTTCGTCGAAGGAAAGCGTGGCCGCTTCACCGAGCGAACCGCCGCACACGATGCCGGTGCACCCACTGTCAATCATCCAGCGGCAATGCGCCGCCAGGGCCTCGTGATCGATCGTCAGATCGGCGTGGAGATTCGTGGTGATGGCGGGAATGACACCTTTCCAGTTCATGGGATCGTTTGTGTCAGG
>JAUXOH010000184.1 GCA_030682505.1 Candidatus Didemnitutus sp.
ATTGACGGATCACAGATCACGCGCACCCCGTGCCGTCGGGCCAGGGTGGCGACGGCCGCGAGGTCGGCGCATTGCAGCAGGGGGTTGGTCGGTGCTTCGGTGACGAGCCCGGCAAGGCGCGATCCGTGGGTGGCGAAGAGATGTTCGAGCGCCACGAGGTCAGTGACGTCGGCTTGCGCGAAGTAGTCGCGGGCAGGATCGGGCGTGAATTTCTTCAACAGCGCGATCGTGTCGAGGTAGAGCCAGCCCAATTGCACCCACGCCGTGCGGCCCCGCGCGGCCTGCACGTCGCTGATGCTTTGGAACGCAGCCTGCATCGCGCCCATGCCGCTGGAGGCGAGATGGATGTTCTCCGGTGGCACCGGAAAATGAAACCCGAGCACGCGACGCACCTCGGCCGTGGCATCGCCGGAAAAGACTGCTTCGGGCGAGACGGAAGCACGCCGGCCCAGTCGCACCAAGGCATCCTCGGCGCCGCGGGAACTCAGCAGTCCTCCCCGGTGCTGCAACCAGTGCTTGGCCCGGGTGGCCACGGCGGGGTCGGCGGCATGAACCACGGCCTCGACACCGTCGAGGGTGACGGCGCGTCCCGTGTCGAGGTAGCGCACCAACTCGCGTGCCGTTCGAGCCGAGAGCACCAGCCAGAGTTGTTCGGCCGGTTGGGTGTGGGCGGTGGCCAGCACTTGCGTCAGCTCCGCAACGAACGGATGCACCGCGAACCGCGGATAGCCGGCGGTCATCGCGTTGATCACGGCCGGGTCGCGTTCCTCGTAGGCAATCACATCCGCCATGGTCGGCAGGCTGCACGAAACGGAGTGTGGCGAGCCGGGAATCGGGTGCCCGAGGGGCGGGGAAAAAACGGCCGACATGGTCTGATGGTTCCGGGGCGGAGCGGTTGCGCAACGCCGGGTCGCGTCACCTCTCGCGTTTCCATGTCATATCGCGAGTGATCTGATGCGAGCTATGACTTGCTGCTGCGTTGTGCGGGCGCCGCAAACACCGTCCCATGGCGTGGTGTCCGTGGCTCCGCACTCTTTTATCCTTTCGCTCCCTGCGCTCCCGTTGGTGCGCGGAGGAACCGTGCGCAAGCATCGGGCGGCGGCGTGGTGGTGGAGTCGCGAGCAGGATACGCCGGCCCATCCGCAGGCCGACGTGCCGACCGTGCTGCTCGTCCATGCGTTGACGGGCGGGGCGCGGGCGGGGGGTGAGGACGGTTGGTGGGGGCCCTTGATCGGCCCCGGACGGGCGTTCGATCCGCAGCAGTATCGCGTGCTTTGCTTCAACAACCTCGGATCTTTCTACGGCAGCAGCGCGCCGGGGAGCCCGGGGTTTCCGCGCAGTCGCAAAGTGAAGCTGACCAGCATCGATCTGGCGCGCGCCATTCTGCAGGGGCTGGACGCGCTGGGCATTCGCCGCGTTCATCTCGCGACGGGCGGTTCTTTGGGCGGCATGGTGGTGCTGGCGTTGGCGGCGTTGGCGCCGGAACGCTTTGCCCGCATCATGCCGCTCGCCACCACGGGTGCGACCAGTGCGTGGGTGGCGGGCTGGAATCACGTGGCGCGGGGGGCGCTGCGGGTCGATCCCGGCTACCCGCATCACGCCGCGCGCGGTCTCGAGGTGGCCCGCCAGATCGCGATGCTGACCTACCGCGCCGAACCCGGTTTGGCGCTCAAGCAAACGGCCCTCGGCATCGGCGATTACCTCGAGCATCATGGCCGGAAGCTGAACGGCCGTTTCACGGCCGCCTGCTACGAAGCCCAGCTGGACGCGATGGATCACCACGACCTCAACCAACCCTTGCCCGGCCGGCGCCGACCGGCCCTGGCCGCGATCACGGCGGCCGCGCTCGTCGTCGATGTCGATTCCGATCAACTCTTCCCTCCCGCCCAATCCACCGCGCTCGTGCGCACCCTGCGGAGCCACGGGGTGCGGGTCAGCCGGGCCACGCTGCGCAGCCCACACGGACACGACGCCTTTCTCCTCGAGTGGAAGCAACTCAAGCCGCTGATCCGTCGGGCGCTGAAACTCCCTGTTCCATGAAATCTCCCTGGCAGATCTACAAGTTTGGCGGCAGTTCCCTCGGCACTCCCGGCCGGCTGCCGCGCGTGATTGAACTGATCGCCGGCGGACCACGTCCGCTCGCGGTCGTGGTCTCGGCCCTCGGCGACACCACGGATTGGTTGCTGCTGGCGGCGCGCTCGGCCGCCGACGGCGAGATCACGCAGGCGCGGGGCGAACTGGCCCGCGTCCGCGAGCTGGCGCTCGGCATCGCGCGTCCCGTGCTCACCGCGCACGGCCTGCGGGCGTTCAAGGCCGACCTCGACGAGGTGATGACGCCTGTCGAGCGCATGCTTTCGGGCATCGAGCTCACGCGGGAGTGCTCACCCCGCTCGCTCGATTCCGTGATCAGCGCGGGGGAGCGCATCTCGATTGCCCTGATGGCCCGGGCGCTGAACGAACTTGGCACGCCGGCGCGCGCCGTCGATGCCCGGGATTTCATCGCCACCGACGCCACTTTCGGCGCCGCGGCGATTGATGCCGCGGCCACGGCCGAGAATTTCAAGGCGCTCAGCGGAACCTTCACCGGAGTGGTGCCGATTGTCTCCGGCTTCATCGGCCGGACGCGCGACGGACACACCACCACACTCGGCCGCAACGGCTCGGATTACACGGCAACCCTGATGGCCGCGCTCTTCCGGGCGGAAGCGGTGACGGTGTGGACCGATGTGCTGGGCGTCATGACGGCCGACCCCGCGCTCGTGCGTGAAGCGGGCCCCGTGGACCGCTTGTCCTACGACGAGGCGCTCGAACTGGCTTATTTTGGCACCCGGATGTTTCACTCGCGCACGATCATCCCGCTGCGCGACTGTGGCGCGGCGCTGATCATCCGCAGCACCACGCAACCGGACGCTCCCGGCACGCGGATCGACGCCACCGGCAATCCCGATCCGGCCCGCCCGACGTGCGTCACCAGCCTTGAGCAACTTTCCCTCATCGGCGTGCAATCGCGCCGCACCGGCATCGGCCGGCCGGTGGGCAGCCGCATCGTGGGCGCCCTCGATGCCGAGGGCGTGCGCGTGTGGCTGAGCACGGAATCAACCCTCGGGCAGACCTTCTCGGTCGTGGTGCCCATCGCGGATGAAGCCCGCGCCAAGGAGATCCTTGAGACAACGCTCGCGTCAGAGTTGTTGCGCGGGGATCTGACGATTGGTCCGGTGCTGTCGCCGGTGTCGATGGTCACGTTGGTGGCGGAGACGATGGGGCGGAAACCCAATGTGGCCGGTCGGATGCTGCACGCGATCGGCTCGGTGGGCGTGGCCGTGCGGGCCCTGGCGCAGGGTGCTTCGGCACGCAGCATTTCCGTGGTCATCGATGCCGCCGATACGGCGCTGGCGGTGCGGACGGTGCACGCAGCCTTCAATCTCGCGCACGCGGAACTGAATGTGCTGCTGCTGGGCAAGGGCATTGTCGGAGGCAGCTTGTTGAAACAACTGGCGGCGCACGGGATGGACCTGCGTTCGCATCACGATGTCAACGTGCGCCTGGTCGGACTGGCCGGCAGCAAGGGCGGCGTGTTCGATGCGCGGGGTTTGGCGCCGGAGAAGGCGGCCGGGCAACTGCAACACGCCAAGCAGCGGAGCGGAGTGAGTGATTTGCTGGTTGAGTTGGCGCGGCTGCCCAATCCGGTGCTCGTCGATTGCACGGCCTCGGCGGGCATGGAGGAAACCTACGCCGATGCCTTTGCGCGGGGCATCAATGTCGTTTCGGCGAACAAACAACCGCTGGCCCTGCCGCGGGCCCAACGCGAAAAACTGCACGCGGCCGCCCGTCAGCACTACCGCGTCTATCTTTACGAGACCACCGTGGGTGCGGCCCTGCCGGTCATCGAGACCTTGAAGAACCTCGTGCGCACCGGGGATGAGGTGGTGCGGATCGAGGGCGCTTTTTCGGGCACGCTGGGCTACCTCTGCGAGCAACTGACGGCGAAGGTGCCACTCTCGACGGCGGTGCGCCGCGCCAAGGAGCTTGGTTACACCGAGCCGCATCCGCGGGACGACCTGTCGGGCCTCGATGTGGCCCGCAAGGCGCTCATTCTCGCCCGCGAACTGGGTCTGGCGATCGACCTCAGCGACGTGCAGCTGGAACCGTTTGTGCCGGAGAAATTTCTCGCCGAGGACGATGCGGAGAAGTTCCTCGCGCACCTCGGGGCGGCGGACGCCACGCTCGCGGAACGTGTGCAGGCCATGCACGCACAGGGGCAGCTGCTGCGCTACCTCGCCCGGATTGAAATCACCGCCGAAGGCGGCAAGGTTTCCGTGGCCCCCGTGGGGGTCGATGCCATGCATCCGGCCGCGACTTTGCGCGGGGCCGAGGCGTTCGTGGCGTTCCACACGGAGCGCTACCGGGAGTATCCCCTAGTGGTGCGGGGAGCGGGTGCGGGAGGCGATGTGACCGCCGCCGGCGTGCTGGCTGACATCCTGCGGCTCGCGCAGAATTTGCGCAGCGGACGCCAAGGCTAAGACCGGCGGCAGGATGGATCGCGGCAACGGGATCGGCCGCGGCGCGCAAGAAAATTCGTGCTCCGTTTTGAAATGAAAATCTCCGCGCAATTTATGCGCAGAGATTCCCGAGTTAGCGCAAGCGATGGTTAGCGGGCGGGAGATGCGACGCGTATGATGCAGCAACTTTTTCATCATGACTGCCGCCACTCTGTTTGCCCGCTTCCAATCCCGCCAATCTGTCTCTGCCATCGCCCCAGCTGATCGCCGCGTGGTCAAACGAGACGGCTCCACCGTCGAGTGGGACGCGGCCAAGGTCACGCGCGCGATCGCGCTGGCCTTTTTCGAAGTCAAGCAGGGCACCACCGTCAATCCCCGTCGCGATGAACCCGCCGCCCGCTTTGGCTTGGACCCCGAGACCTTTGCGCGGGTGCAGGCGATCGCGGCCCGGGTGGCCCGCATGCTGGAACTGACCTATCGGATCGGTCGGCACCCCACGATTGAGGAAATCCAGGACACGGTGGAGAAAGCGATCGCGGCCGAGGGCGAGTGGGAGGTGGCGCGCAGCTTCATCATCTATCGGGCGCGCAAGGCGGCCAACCGGCTGAACCACTATCCGGAAAACGGCCTGAGCGACTACATTGCGACGGCCAAGTATGCCCGCTTCCGTTCGGATCTGGGCCGGCGCGAGTCGTTTGCCGAGGCCGCCCGGCGGGTGATGGCGATGCATTTGCAGTTTTTCCGCGACAAACTCCCCTTGCGCTTGCCCGCTCCGACCGAGGACTCGCCCGCGCTGCCGTCGGATCACCGCTTCTTGAACGAGTGGCTCGCGGGCGGTACCTTGTCCGATGCCATTCACCGGGCCTTTGGTGCGGTGGCGATGAAACGCGTGCTGCCCTCGATGCGTTCACTGCAGTTTGGCGGCAACGCCATCTTGAAGAACCACGCCCGGCTCTTCAACTGCTCCTTCAGTTCGGCGGACCGCCTCGCTTTCTTTCGCGAATATTTCTTCCTGCTGCTGGCGGGCACAGGCTGCGGTTTCTCGGTGCAGCGCCAGCACGTCGATCGCCTGCCCGCCCTGCCGGTGCGGGGTGAGGAGATGGAACTGGCGGTCGAGCATTTCACGATCACGGATACGATCGAGGGCTGGGCGGACTCGTTGGATTTTCTTTTCCGCAGCCATGGCGAACGCTTCAAGGCGGAGTTCAACTATTCGCAGATCCGGTCGCGCGGCGCCGCCCTGGTGACGGCGGGCGGCAAGGCGCCGGGTCACTTGCCGCTCAAACAGGCCCTGATCGATGTCGACGCCATCCTGACCGGTGCGGCCGGCCGCCAGTTGCGGCCGATTGAAGTCTACGATATCTGCATGTTCGTGGCCCGGGCCGTGCTGAGCGGAGGGATCCGCCGTTCGGCGACGATCTGCCTCTTCTCGCCCGATGACCAGGAGATGATGTCGGCGAAGACGGGCAACTGGTTTGAAAAGCACTCGCAACGCTCGGCCTCGAACAATTCCGCCGTGGTGCCGCGCCTGCAGGCGGATGACACGTTGTTTCAGCGACTCTTCGTCGCGCAGAAGGAATTTGGCGAACCCGGTTTCTATTTTGCCGACCATCCCGACTATGGCTGCAACCCCTGTTGCGAGATCGGCCTCCACCCCGTGGTCGAGGGCCCCTTGCCGGACGCCGAAGTCGCGAAGTTGCGCGCGCTCGGGTACGCGGGCGAAGTCGCGCCGGACATGCGCCTTTCCGGTTGGCAAATGTGCAATCTCAGCACGATCAACGGGGCGACGCTGCAAACGGCGGATGACTTCTTCGTGGCCTGCATCCAAGCGGCGGTGATCGGCACCTTGCAGGCGGCCTACACGGAAATCCCTTACCTCGGACCCGTGACGCGCTATCTCAATGAGCGCGATGCGCTGCTGGGAGTTTCGGTGTGCGGGTTCATGGACAACCCCGAGATCCTCTTCAATCCCGAGGTGCTCGAACGCGGGGCCCGACTCTGCCGCGCCGCCAACCAGATTGTCGCCGAGGTCATTGGCGTCCGTCCCGCGGCGCGCGTGACCTGCGTGAAGCCCGAGGGTACGGCCTCGCTCCTGCTGGGCGCGGCCTCCGGCATTCATCCGCATCATGCCCGCCACTATTTCCGCCGCGTGCAGGCGAACCGGCGCGACCCGGTCTTCCGGCACTTCCATGCGCACAATCCGCAAATGACGGAGCCGTCGATCTACCGGCCGGCCACGGATGATGTGATCACCTTTGCCGTCGAGGCTCCGCCGCACGCAATCTTGCGCGAGGAAATCAATGCCGTGCAATTCCTGCAATTTGTCCAATTGGTGCAGCAGCACTGGGTGCTCAAGGGTGAGGCGACGGTGTCGCGTTCGCCGGGCCTGCACCACAACGTTTCCAACACCTGCACGGTCAAAGCCGACGAATGGAACGGCGTGGCCGACTATATCTGGCAACACCGCGAGCATTTCACCGGCGTGGCCTTGCTCGGGCACGATGGCGACAAGCGCTACGCCCAGGCGCCGCGCGAAGCGGTGATGACGGAGGACGATTTCGCCAAGTGGAACCGCCTGAAGTATTCCCCCGTGGACTACACGCAGTTGGAGGAAAACACCGACGAAACCGCCCTCAAGGAGGTCGCGGCCTGTGCCGGGGGCGCCTGCGAACTCACCTGAACGCCTGCTGCCGAAGAGCGGTCGTTGACGCCGGGCGCGGCCGGGCTTTGCATTGCGTCCATGGCGTCCGATTTAGACCTGCTGGAGCAGCGTTGCCGTGAACGGCTGGAAGCGGCGGCGAGCGATGCGGCGCATGATGCCGAACACGTGCGGCGCGTGGTGCACAATGCGCGGCGGCTGGCCGCGGCGGAAAACGCGCGCATGGAAATCGTCCTGCCCGCGGCGTGGCTGCACGACTGCGTTTCCGTCGCCAAGGACTCGCCGGAGCGGCCCCGCGCCTCACGGTTGGCCGCCGTGCAAGCGAACGGGTGGTTGCGCCAATGGGGTTGGGCGGAGGAGTGGTTGGCCGACATCTCGCATGCGATCGAGGCGCACAGCTTCAGTGCGGGCATTGCGCCGCGGACGGTCGAAGCCCGCGTGGTGCAGGATGCGGACCGACTCGATGCGCTCGGAGCGGTCGGACTGGCGCGCTGCTTGATGCTCGGCGGCGAGATGGGCCGGCCGCTCTATGTGCCGGAGGATCCGTTTGCCGAGCGACGGCCGCCCGATGATCACCGGGCCTGTCTCGATCATTTTTTCACCAAATTGCTGGGTTTGTCCGCGACGATGCAGACAGACGCGGGGAAGATCGAGGCGGTGCGGCGCACGGAATTTCTGCACGGCTACCTCCGGCAGTTGCGCCGCGAGATCGGGAACTGAGCCCGCGGTGGGGAGGCCGCCCCCGACCCGACGACGAGCGGTCAGGCTTCGCCGAGGTTGTGGCGCAACATGGCGGCCAACCTGGCCGCGTTGCGCACGGTGATGGTCTTTCCCTTCACCGAAATGAGTTTCTGGTCGCGCAGCCGCGCGAGGGTGCGGGAGAGGGTCTCGCTGCTGGTGCCAAGCTCGGCGGCGAGGACCCGCTTGGTGCCCGGCAGCTGGATGATCCCGCCCACCGCGCCGCGTTCCTGCTTGACCAGCCAGTTGAGCATCCGGGTTTCCACGTCTTTCAGGGTCAGGTCGTCGAGCATGCCGACGAGCACGCGCAAGTGCGCGCTCATCGCGCCGAGGATGCGCAGGGCGAGATCCGGCCGTCGGCCGATCAGTTCGAGCAGCGGGGCCTTGGGAATGATCAACACCGTGCTCGGTTCGACGGCCCGAGCGTTGGCCGGATAGCCGGTGGGCGAAGCGAGGGAGGCTTCGGCAAACGACTCGGGGGCCCGAAAGACGTGGATCACCTGCTCTTTGCCGGCGGCGTTGACCCGGTGGACGTTGACGGCGCCGCTTTGCACGAGGTAACAACCGCGCGACGCCTCGCCTTCGTGAAAGAGGTAGTCGTCCTTCGCCAGCGAGACCAAGGAACTGAAACTGGCAATCGCCGTCAGGTCTTCGATCGGCAGGCCGCTGAACTGCTGACTGCTGCGGAGCGTGCCGATCAATCCGGTCAACTTGAGATCGGCAGTGCGTGGGGAGGACAGCATCGGGCGGAACCTAGCACGGGTTTTCGGTGCGATTCCATCGTATTCGTGGAAGGGGCCTCCGGGGGGGAGGGGGGACGGCAGACAATCCATGCGATGCTCCCGTCAACCGGTGCGCAGCCGGGCGGGACTGGAACGGGCATAGTGTGACCACGATGCAAGAGGAAGTAGTCCGTGCGTTGCGCGATCGCCGTGCCCAGATTCGCTCCCGCTGGGAGGCGTTTTTGCGCATTGAGGCCGTCTCGACCCCGCTGGCCAATCCGGACACGCTCGTCTTTGGCATCAATCAGTCGCTCAACGAGCTCTTCACGTTGCTGCGGCAGCCGCTGCCGCCGGAGTCGGAGCCGGAAGCAGCGTGTACTTGCGGCAAGAACCCGCTGCTGGCCTATTATCGAGCGGGCGAGCAGGCGATGCTCGAGGCGCTGGTGCTGGTGCAGGTGGGGATGCCCAGCCTGAACCCCGTGGTGCGCGATCTCGCGTTTGCGGAGCTCAAGCACGTCATCAACACGGTGGCGCGGCGTGAGATCAGTGCGATTGCCGGCGTTTGCCAACACCGCGACGAGACCGCGACCAGCTAGGCCGCGGGTCGGAGCGGTCAACGCTCACTCCTTCGGCGGCATGGCTTGAATGACGAGCAGAGTCAGTTCGTCCAGCGCCTTCACGGCGTGGGCTGCCTTGGGCGGCAGATGAAAGAGCTGGCCGGGCAACAAGAGATTGGGCTGACCGTCGACGCTGAACTCGCACTGGCCCGAGATCACTTGAATCAACACGCGCGCACTGCTCGTGTGTTCCGAGAGTTCCTGCCCCGCCGCAAATTTGAACAGGGTTGCACGCAACCCCGGGGCGGTGAGCAGCGCCTGGCTGACGATGCCGTGGGCAACTTTCTCCACGGGGATTTGCAAGGAGCACGAACCGGAAGCGGTCGTGGCGAGAAGGGCGGATGATTTCATGGCGTTGGTTTTTGAATGAGGGAGGATTGTCGGGAGGACTCGCGTGGATTCGCGAGGGGACGCCGGGTGCAAGCCACTGGGGCGCGACGAGTCAGGGCCTCCAGAAATTCACGGCCCACGCACCGTCGGGGCGGTGTTCCATGTCGGATTCGAATCCTTCGCTGCGCAGCATCTCGATCAGCGGTGCAGGGAGGAAAGGAGCGAGGACGGTGAGGCCGTGGCCGGCGGTGAGAGCATCGACACGCTCGCGGATGATTTGGAAGGGCTCGTTGCCTTCGGCGAGCATCGGGCGCACGTCGAGGGTCTTGAAAGTTTTGGGTTTCATAAGAAATGGCATCGGCTGACTGGGCGAGGTTAGCGGAATTGGGGGTTGGGCGCCTTGACATGCGTCATGCAATTGGAGCGTTGCGGCCGATTCGACTCAGGGTTCCCGATGGAATCCGGCACCGGCATCGAAGTTGAAGACCACCAACTGGCCGGGCTTGGCCGTGACCTCGCCGCTCCAGGTCAGGCGGGGAGCATCGTCTCCCGGACGGGTGGCCAGACTGAGCGCCAAGCGATGTGGGCCGGGAGCGAGCGGCAGGCGCAACTCGCCGATCGAGGCCCCGTCCGATTGCAGTCCCTTGGGCTGGACGAGGTGTTCCCGCGGCACGCCATCAACCTCGATGGTGATCACGATCGGCGCGCGCGTCCGGTTCACTTGAATCGAAGCCGCGCGCATGTGCGCCATGCGGTTTTGCTGCGCGTCGGCGGTGACGGTGGTGGCGTCGAGCCATTCGCCATAGGCGCGAAAGGTGAGCACCAGTTCGGGTTGATGCGCCGTCGGATGCCGGAAGGGCGCGTCGCTGACCCAGAGCAGGCCGGCAAAGCACGCGGCGGTCAGGGCGAGACCGACGATCCAGGTCCTGACTGGCGAAGGCGCGGCCCGCGCGGGCGCCTTTTCCTGCCGGAGCAAGAGGGCGGCTTCCTCGGTCAGACGCTGCGGTTGCGTCGGATCGAAGCGCACGTGCGCGACCTTGCGCGGATCGGCGCGGTTGGGCCGGAACTCGGGTTCGCGCGTGCCGGCGAGACGCATGGGCAGCCACCGGTCGCCTTCCCGCACGTAGGGTTCCGCCGAAACCGAACTGACCACGAGCACGGCGGTCGCGCCTTTGGCGATGAGGCTTTCGATGACCTTGGGCTCCACCCAGCCCGACGTGGGCACGGGACGGACTTCGTACCCGGGCAGCCGCGCGCGCCAAGCGGCAAGCTTGAAGAAATCCCAACCCCCATCGGGCTGGGAACAGACCAAGGCGACGGCGGGCGACCGACCCTGGGCGACCTCCGCCACGACGTAGTCCTGCAATTCCTTCGTCACCTGCCGTGCCTCGAACCACGCGAGACCGATGCCCTGCGTGTCGCACGAGCCGACGCAGATGCCGCAACCGACGCAGCGATCGGGATCGACCTGCGCCTGCGAGGGGAACGGCTTGCCGTCGGTGCGCGGCACCATCGTGATCGCGCCGAAGGGGCAGTCCTGCGAACACTGGGTGCACGCGAAGCAACGCGAAATGATGACCGACGCCTGATAGGATGAGCGTTCGCGGCGGCGGCCGAGCCACCACGGCAGGGACATCAAACCCCCGAGCGTGAAGATCGCCGCCAGCCAGACGCCGCCGCCACTGAGGCGGGCCGAAATTTGCAAGGGCCACAGATACCACCAATCCATCGTGAACGCCTCCGGCTTGATCGCCATCTGCGCGGGCGCGGCATTCGTCGCGGGCAGGATCAATGCGGCCAGAATGGTGGCGACGGTCAGCCACACGGCGAAGCGCCAGTTGGGGAGCAGTTTCGAGCGGCTCAGTCGCGCCAGGTGGAGCATGAGACCGCCGGCGATCGCCAGCGGGAGCACCATGTGCAGAAAGAAGACGACGAAGAACAGCAGCGAGGGCACCGAGTGGTCCGCGGCGAACAGGCGCAGCATCGGCTCGCCGAAGATCGGCAGCACGTCGACGGCTTTCATCGAATCGAGGGCAACCCATTGGGCGCGCACATCCCAGACCAGCCAGTAGCCGGTCCAGCCGATGAACCAGACCAGCGCGATCAACGCGATGCCGCTGGCCCACGCCAGCCAGCGCGGTCCGTCGAACCGGCGACCGAAAAAAGTCCGCACCGCGTGCCCGAGGATGAAGAGCATCGCCAGATCCGACGAGTAACGGTGCACACTGCGGATGATGCCGCCGAGCGACCGCGGACCGAGTTCAGCGAGCGAACTCCAGGCGCTGTGGGAACTGGCGGAATACCAGAAGAGCAGCGGAATGCCCGAGACGGTCGCGAGCAGGAGCGCGGCGTTGGCCAGGACCCCGAGTTGCGCGAGCGGATTGAATTGCCGCGGCAGGGCCCTTTCCAACCAGGCGTCGGCCCGCGTGAAGAGGTCGTCGCCGAGGGCGAGCAGACCGCCCAGACGGGTGGGCGGGAGCGGAGGAGGCGCGGTCGGGCTGTTCCCGGGGGCATTCCCGAGAGCGTCCGCCAACTCCTCGCAATCCGGTTCAGGATGCGGGTGATGCGGCATTTTTGTCGTGGAGGAGGGAACGCAGTCCCTCACGGAGCCACGCACGATGACGTGGTTCCAGCGTGAATCGATAGGAAATGTAGCCTTCGCGGTCGACCAGCTGGATCAGATTCATGTGGTCGATGACCCCGGTCTCGGGATTGCGGCTGCGGGCAAACTGGAGGCGCGACAACAGGTCGAGCATTTCGGCGGGTTTCTCGCCGTTGACGTAGCGGAATTCCGGATAGGTGAGGCCCTGCGCGTCGGCCATCAGGTCCATCAACTCGGCGGTTTCATACTCGGGGTTGAGCGAGAGGGCGACCACGCGCACGCCCGCGCGCTCCGCCGGGGTGAGCTCGGCAAGGACGGCGCGCACTTCCTTGAAAATCTCCGGGCACGCGGTGGTGCAGGCGGAATAGACGCCGGTAAAGAGCACGACTTCGCCCTTCAGGTCGGCAAAGCGAAAGGCGTTCCCTTTTTGATCGACCATCGGCACGTCGGGCAGCGTAAGCCGGACGCGGATGGATTCGCCGGGGAAAGGCGGCAGGATGAGCGCAGCAGCGGTCTCGGCCTGGGCGAAGGCCACGAGGCCGGCGATGCAACCGCTGATGACGACAAACGCGGCCAGAGCGGTGCGGCGGTAGGCGGACCAGACGCTCCATTTGCGCAGTTCGCCGAGGGAACCGCGCCAGAGGACGCCGGCCACTCCGACGATGAAGAGCGGCTCCAGGAACATCATGGCGACGGAATTCCAGGACATGCCGCCGGTGCGCGGATCGTAGCCGTAGCACCAGACTTGGAAATCGCGCACAAAGCCGCCGAGCCAGCCGGAATCGAGCGGCCAGAAAATCGTGAAGAGAATGAAAGCTTCGTAGGCGCCGATCGCCGTGAAGAGAAACACCAGCAAGCCGGGCCCGGAGAAATAGCGGCTGGCGCGAGTCATGGTGGACTCAGCGGCGTCAGGCGGCGTGGCGGGAGCGTGGGCGGGAATGAGCATGGTGGCGTGGGGAGGGAAAGCGGGGCGATGGGTTGGACCATCGCCCCGCGAAACGGACTTGGTGTGTTGGTCTGATTAACGCACCGGCCAGACGTCGGCCAATGCCTTCCAATTGGCGAAGTAGTAGACCGCGAAGCAGGCGAGGAAGACCATCGCGAGGATGATCGTGCCCTTCGTCGCATAGTGGTCGTTGGCGAGGGAACCTTCCTTGGTGCCGGCGAGGGCCGGCGGGGTGCCCCAGTCGAAGATCGCGCGGTTCTCGGTTTTCTTGCCGAAGAGCAGCGTGCCCACACAGAGCAGGACGAAGATCAACAGGCTGGTGAAGGCGAGAATGCCGCCGATGCCGACGAGACCGAGCCAGAGATGTGCGGCGGCACTGTAGATGCCCTGCGCGTCAATGTCCCAGCTGCGGCGGGCGACGCCCATCGAACCGGCGAAGGACATGCCGAACGAGAGCATCGTGATGCCCGCGGCGAAGAGCCACGGTTGCACGCGGGCCCAGCCGCGACCGATGAAGTCGCGTTGGAAGAACAGCGGAATCACGTAGTAGGTCAGCGCCATGAAGGCGAGCGAGGTGCCGCCGACCACGGTGGCGTGGAAGTGGCCCGGGATGCGCAGCGTGTTGTGCGCAATGATGTTGATCTGCTGCGTGCCGAGGGTGACGCCGGTGATGCCACCGATGAAACCGAAGATGAGCACGGACAGTGCGGCCCCGGAGAACGCCGGGTTCTTCCACGGCAAGGCGGTGACCCACCCAAAGAGTCCGCGGGTGTAGCCCTTTTCGCGCATCGCGACCTCGACGCCGGCTGGCACGGTGAAACCGTGGACCATCGACGCGAGCACCGCGAGATACATGGCGTAGGAGGTGTTCCAGATCTTCCACGTGGCGCCGACGCCCGGGTCGACGAGGAGATGGTGGGCGGAAGCGATGTTGATGAACACCACGTAGAGCACAAAGGCCGTGCGGCAGACCGCCTCGTTGATCGGGCGGGCACCGGTCGTGAGGTTGCCGATCATATACCAGATCGCGACCATCGCGCAGACATTGACCTGCTGCGATTGGTGGCCGAGGCCCCACCAGATCAGGCGGTACCACGCGGCATCGGGCTCCGGTGTCCAGCCCATCGAGTAGGTGAAGGTCGGGAGCATGACGAGCGCGCCGTGGAGCAGCGTCACCACCGCGATGATCGCGGCGGCGGTCGCGCCGTAGGTCACGAGCGGCAGGGAGCCGGTGTAGGCGCCGTCCCGCTTGGCGACGTAGAGGGTCGCGAAGTAGTTGAACACGCCGATGAGCGTGCCGACGGCAACCAAGATGATGCCGAGGTAGAACAACGGGTGCGCGACGAGCGGCAGGTAGGACGTCATCAGCACGTCGGCTTTGCCGGCGAGGATGATGTAGTCCACCATCACGGCGCCGACCAGCATCATGAGGAACGAAACCCACGCGATCTTGCGGGAGTAAAGCCGCGCATTCAGCGGTGTGGTGCACGCGAAGTAGAGCACGGCGACTTCGAAGAACAGGATCCAGTGGATCAGCATGTTGATGCCGTGGAACGTCAGGATGCGGTAGAACCAGTCCGTTGGCAGCAAGTGCACCGTCTGCCAGCGCGTAAGCGCGAGCAGCAGGGCGGCGATGCCACCGAGGAGCAGGAACACGACCGCGGAGACGGCGTTGAGCTTGATGAAACGCTGGGCATCCAGACAGATGCTCAGGCCTGTGGTGGCGCAGACGCGTTTCGGCACGCCCGGGACCGCGAGCGAGTGGGAGTCGCTGGCGGTGGTGGAGGAAGAGGGGACAGAGGTCATGGCGGGTAGTGGTTACTCGACGAAGATCTTGCCGGTCATGGCGTGGTGCCCGATGCCGCAAAACTCATTGCAGACAATCGTGAACTCGCCCGTGGAGGTCGGCGTGATCGTGATGACATGATCGTAGCCGGGCAAGATGTGGAAGTTGATGTTCAGCGGTTGCAGGGAGAAGCCGTGGTTGAGATCGAGGGACGACAGATGCAGGCGGTAGGTCTCGCCCTTCCGGAGTTTCAGCACCGGATAGAAGTTCCACATGCGCGCGATGAGGTAGACGTCGCTGCCCGGGGCGGGCTCGACGATCGGCACCTCGGTGAAGAACGCGTTGTCGACCGGGTTCTTGAACATGCCAACCTTGTTGGCCTCGACGAATTTTTCCGTGCGCGCGAGGAAGTCGGCCGGGGAGACGGTGTAGGCTTCGCCGGTGCTGTTCTGTTTGCCGCGAAAATGCCAGTAGGGCATCATCAGCGACATCACGAAGCACCAGAGCACGGCAACGCCGAGCCACAGTTTTTCGTGGCCAGCAGGCGCGTGAAACCAGGGGGAGGTGAGGGGACGCAGGCTCATGGGTGGGGTCCGTTAGGGGAGCAAGGCGGGCTTGGTGAGCGCCAACTCGATCCAACCCCACGCAGTGTAGGAGAGGAACGGGATGATGACGCCGAGGGCGAGCAGCAGCCAGTGATTGTCGAGCACCTTTTGCCACGGATGGATCTCATTTTCGTTTTTCATGGGTGTGAATATCAGGGTTGGGGTAACGCGCGGTTCCGCCACGAGCCGATGCAGCGCAGCATAATCGCGAGGAAAATCAGGCCACCGATCACGGCGAGGATGCCGCCGGTGCCCATCACGCCGAGGCCGACGTATTCGCCGACCGTGCGGACATGTTGCTCGGCGCCGTATTGTTTGCGCCCGAGGCCGTAAACGCCGGCGATGGCGAAGCCGAGCGCGAAGACCGCCTGGCCCGCGCCGAAGATGATCAACTGCGCCTTGGCGCGTTTCCACGCCAGTTCCGCTGCGCCGGCCGGCGAAACCGCGGCGCAGAACTCATAGGCCGCCGCCATCAAGGCCAGCGTCACGGCGCCGATGGCGGCGTGATAATGGCCCGGGACGAGCGTGTTCGAGCCGCGGATCATCGCGCCCATGATCAGGCCCATCGCGGCGAGTGAGGCGCTGCCGAGCAGACCGATCAGACGAAAGTCACTGCGCGGCAGCGTGGAGGCGCGCCGGTGCAGCATGTAGTGGCGGATGCCGAGGCCGAGGACGATCAAGATGACCGGGAAGAGCGTCCAACGCATCAGTTGGGTGGCCGTTTCGGTGTAAGCGGGATTGGAGGTGCCGGCCAGCGCGAGCACGGGCAGGGCGGCGTGCGGCACCACGAGCACGGAGAAGAGCCAGCGGCAGGTGGAGGGAGAAAGCACCGATTGGCCGGACCAGCGATTCAGCAGCAGCAGCCACAGGCCGAGCATCAGGGCGACATTGGCCGCCTGCAGCACGTGACCGCCGCCCCAAGCGACGAGTTCGTAGAAACCGATGGGCGGCAACCCGGCCAGCGTGGTGCGCCAAGAGACGATGAACGTGGCCAGGGCGATCACGTTGCCCGCGGCCGCCACCCGCAGCGCCACGATCACATCGTCCGGCAGGCTGGTGATGCGGCTGTTCGGGGCCGTGAGGGCACCGATGAAGAAGATGCCCGTGCCGATGAACCAAGCCGCGAGCCCGGCGAGGAAGACGGGGTGATCGATCACCGGGACGTAATTGGACAGGATCGGTTGCGCGCCCGGCATCACCGCTCCGGCGAGCAGGCCGAGAATGCCCGCGCTGCAGAAAGCGAATGCGATGCCGACCAGTTTGCGCGGCAGGGCGTCGCCGAGCGCGAGGGCGAGAAAGGCGGCGGTGCCGGCCTGGAACCACACCACGAGCGCCAGATCGACGTGCACCACCAGCGCGCGCTTGAAAAACAGCGGATCGGTGAACACCGAACTGAGAAAGGGCAGGCGGCCGACGACGAGCATCAGCGAGAGCAATCCGGCGAGCACGAGACTGCCGACGGCGAACAAGAACCAGACCCGCGCCACCGAAACACTGGTGCGGGATGCGACCACCGTGCGCCCCGGCGCGAAGGTGCCCGGGAGCGTCGGGTAGTGGGTGAGTGAAGCCAAGTGGGGGGGCATGGTTCATTTTTACAATATTTCGGCCTCGCTCGCCTTGACCCGGGTCAACGTTTGGCAAGGCGGGATATCCGGATCGAAACCAGCCCCGGCGCATTGTCCCGGGTCATGAAGAAGTGCGACCGGCGGGATCGCCGGTCTCCGCGCCGCTGCCGGAACCGCCGCCGCGCGTCGCTCCCCGTGCCGTCGGGCCCGAAATGCGGAATTTGGAGGTGGCGCGCTGGTCGCGCCACGTCGTGTGACGAGCACACAACCTACAACCTTCGGGCGATGGGGGGATGGACCACCCGCCCGGTGAATTGCCTGGCCCACGCCATCTCACCGGGAGCGAGCGCTTCCGTGATGCCTGCCCAAGAAAACGCCCCGCGGCAAAAGGCTCGCGGGGCGTCACTGAGGTAACTAAAAATTCTTGGTCGGTCGTTTAGTAAACGAACTCGAGCTGCAGCCAGACTTTGCTGACATTCGGGAAGCTGAGGCTGTCGCGACTGAAGTCGGCGTATTTCGCGGTGGCGGTGACAAATTTACCGAACTTGCGCGAGGCCTGGAGATTGAATTCGGTGCCGAGCTCAACGCCGGTGCGATCGGTTTCATACCAGTGGTAGAAGGCGAGGAGCGCGACGCCGCCGGGCAGCGAGGCATTGGCCTTCACGTAGGTGTCGCGCAGGCCCGCGGCCGGGGTGCCGAGGAACTGGTCGGCCCAGCCGTTGAAGGCGTGCAGCGTGGCGAGGGGGGTCTTGAAGCCGACGTTGTTGTCGGAGCCGAGGCGTTCCTGGCCGAGCGCGATGCCGCCCTGCTTCAGCACCAGACCCGCTTCAAGCGCGAGGTAGCTGGCGCGGTAGTTGAGTGTGCTGCTGCCGTAGTCGGACTGGGTGGCGCCTTCGAGGCGGTAGGAGACCTTGGTGTCGCCGGAGATCTTTTGGGCGCCGCTGAAGCTCGCGCCATAGGTGGCGGTGGAGTTGGGCGCGGAGTTGTCGAAGTCGAGCAGGTAGGTGTAGGCGCTGAGCGTGCCGGCGGCGAAGCCGGTGTAGCCGGCGTTGAGAACGTGCGAGTCCGAAGCCCAATCACCCTGCGCGTGGCGGTCGGAGAAGATGCGGTTGATCTGGTGGAGGTACGCGTAGGTCAGCGTCGTCTTGGCGAACGACTTGTCCTGCACGCTGACGGCGTCGAAGGTCTGCTGGTTCTGGCGCCAGCCGACATCGCCGACGAAGCGCGCGTTGTCGAGGACGAGGCGCTGGCGGCCGAGCGTGACGGTCGTCTTGCCATTGGTGTAGGCGGCGAAGGCTTGGTTGATCTCGGTCGATTCCGGATCGGCCACGACGGCTTTGCCGGCGCCGCCGGGATTGAGGCCGGCCTGGCTGTAGCTGTCGCCGTCGACGGCGGTGACGTTTTCCGCCTCGACCATGAATTTCCAGCCTTTCCACGCGGCCGTGGTGTAGCCGAGCCGGGTGCGGAGCGTGTGGGCATCCGCGTCGCGGAGACCGGTCTGCTGGACGCCTTCGTAGCGAAGGCGCGCGTTGATGGACACCTTGCCTTGGGCAATGGCGTCAGTGAAGGAAGCGGGCTCGGCGGCGCCAAGGGCGCACGCGGCGAACACGCAAACGGAGGTGAGGAGGTTTTTCATGACAAAATCTGGTCGGATGCCATCACGGCAACGCGGCGAGGGCCGCGGCGGCTTCGGCGAGGCCGCCTTGCAAACCGGCGCGCTGGTGCACGATTTCGCCCTCGGCATTGAGGATCGTGATCAGGTTGGAGTGGGCGAACTGGCCGTCCGCTTCCTGCTTGAATTTCACGCCGAGAAGCGCCGCGAGTTCCCGCACGGCGTCATCGTTGCCGTGCAGCAGCGTCCACTGCGCGTCGAGCAGGCGGGATGCGCGATACTGGGCGAGGGCGGCGGGCGTGTCGCGGGCAACGTCGAAGGACACGAGGACGAGCGCGGGTCGGGCGCGTTGGTCGGCTGGCAGGCTGTCGCGGAGGCGGGTCATGTCGGCAACGATCAGCGGGCACGCGTAGCCGCAGGAGGCGAAGAACATGGCCAGGACCACGGGTTGGCCGCGCAACTGCCCCAGCTGATACGTCTGGTCCGCGTCGGTGGTGTAGGCGACGTCGAGTTGGTAGAGCGATTCGCGGCTGAAGGTGGCTGCGGGCAGCTCCGTGTGCCCGGCGTGGGGATTGGCCGCGGGCTGGTCGGGCGGACAGCAGGGTGCCGGTTCGGTCTTCGGTTCAGGCTTGGGTTCCGGTTTGCAGCACGACTCGGCGTGGCTGGTCGCGGCGAGGAAGGCGGCGGTGGTGAGAACGAGGGCGAGACGAAAAAGTTTCATGACGAGATCAGTGGGGGAGATCCTGCGCGCAGCGGAAGCCGAGCGAGGAGGTCGTGTTGTTGGCCTGGAGGGAGGAGCGCAGCGCGGTGCGCATGAAGGCGGCGTAGTCGCTGGTGTCCTTGGCGCCGACGGAGCCGGAGCCGCAGAAGAGGTCGCGGTTGAGGCCGGAGTCGGCGCGGGACTCGCCGGTGACCATCGCGGTGTTGAAGTCACCCACCCATTCCCAGATGAGACCGTGCAGACCTCGCACGCCGTGATAATTGGGCTTGGCCGTGGTGACTGGGGGAAGCACGTCGGGGGTGGGGCGCGCGAGCCAAGCGTAGATGTCGCGATTGAGCTGTTCGTCGTTCTTGCCGTCGGGGGAGGTGTAACCGGCGCGGGCGGCGAGTTCCCATTCGGCGGTGGTGGGCAGGCGCTGGCCCACCCAGCGTGCGTAGGCGCGCGCGGCGAACCACGAGACCCGGATCACGGGCGCGTCGGCGGGAGCGTGCGGCCCGAGGTCGGTGTCGCCGCTCCAGTGCGTGAGGTAGGACGCGTCGGCGAAGAGGTGCGCGACCTGCGCGCGCCGCCACTTGGGATTGGCCACCACGAAGGCGAGAAATTGCGCGTTGGTGACGGCAAACTCATCGAGTGCGAACGCTGCGACGTCG
>JAUXOH010000188.1 GCA_030682505.1 Candidatus Didemnitutus sp.
AACGGCTTTGAGCGATGCCAAGGCGGCCAACCGAAAAATCGTGCCGGTTTGTTCCTACGTTGGCGTCTTTATCCAACGAAATCCCGAGTTCGCCGATTTGGTGGCCGCGGCCGGATAGCAGTTCGGTCCAAGGCAACAAAAAACCCGCGGCGCGAGGCGGCGGGTTGGAAAATGCAGATGAAGAGAGGGTTAAGCCTTCTGAACCAAGCCGGCTTTGATGGCCTTCACGGCGACCCAGACGCGCTTCGTGCCGCCGTTGGGCATCTTGATGCGGATCTTTTGCAGGTTCGGACGGAACTTGCGGGGGGTCTTGCTCGTCGTGTGCGTGCCGATGCCGCCGCTCTTCTTGGACTGACCCTTACGGTTGATGATGTGGCCCTTTGAGGGGCGCTTACCGGTGATTGCGCAAATTCGTGCCATGGTGTTTGTCTGGTTAAAGGGTCGGAGTAAAGGCCGGGAGAATCGCTATGCAAGGGAAAACTCTGATTCCGCGAATTTGTCCCGTTACTCGCGTAACGCGTGCATGGCCTGAAACTTCTGGCCCATGTTGCCGGGGTGCAAGAGCTGCATGAGCGATCTTTTGCGGCGGCTGTGTTTTTGGGCTTCGGCGGCGACGATGGCGGCCATGGCGGCTTCGGCCCGGCGGGCGAGGAAGGATTCCTGGGATTCCACGAGGGCCTGTCCGAAACCGTTTTGCTGCAAATGGTCGACCAACCAATCCCAGCAAATGTGACAGGTGAGATCGATTTCGCCCGGTCGGTCGAGGAGATCGATGCCCATGAGCTGATGCGAATAGGTGCGACCCGTGCCTTCGGGCGTCTCCTCGGCGAGCACGTCCCACGTCTTGCCATAATCGAAGGCCAAAAACAGTCCCGTGAATGGCTCCGCGATGATCCGCTCCAGCAGGCCGACGGTGCGCAAGGGCAAATCGATATGGTAGTCGTGCGGGGAGTTCTGCGGGAGTTGATCGGCGAAGGCCGCGACTTCGGCGGTCATCGCCGGCAGTTCGACCTCGACGAGTGAGCCATCCCTGAGGGCAACCCCGAGCTCGCGCCAGGTGCCGTCGCGACACACCACCCGATGAAAAGGCTGGGCGTCGAACAGTTCATTGGAAAACACGATGCACTTGCCGCTCATCGCGAACGAATTCCCATAGGGCATCGTTCGGTTGCTCGCAAAGGGGTGGGGCATGTGGCTCAGGATCCCCCCGGTGGGCTCGGCGCCGATTTCGATGAATTGATAATCAGCGGGATCCCGTCCGGCGAGCAAACCGACGCAGGCCGCAATCACCAGTTCTCCAAAAACCGGGTTGAAGGACGTTGCCGTGTAGAAGTCCGCGGCCTTTTCCACCCCGACGCGTTTCCGCTTCGCCGTATAGTAGCCAACGGTCGGGTGATACATCGCCAGCTCCATGAAGCGCGCGAACGACATGCCATGCGTGGCGCCCGACGGATGGTTCGCGACGAGATCATCGGCGAAGACTTCATGAAACGTTGGAGAGGAACCCATTTACAAAGGAAGGCATTTCTCCACTGTCTTGGCTATGTCCAAACGTCTGTTCGCGATTTCTTTCGCTGTGGCGGCCGGTTTTCTGCTCGCCCAGTTCGCCGCGCGGCAGTTGGGTGCGCCCAGTTGGTGGCCGAATCGCGATCGTGACCGCAACGTGCGCTATTTCCGGGAAGTACTCGAGACGGTGAAACAGTATTACGTCGAGAGTGATAAGGCGGACTATGACCAACTTACGCGGGCCGCCCTCCGCGGCATGTTGAGTGAATTGGACCCGCATTCCGAGTATCTTGACGCCGAGGCTTTCAGCGCGACCGAAGAGGAGTTGAACAACGAATTCAGCGGCGTCGGCATCCAAGTCGAGGAGCGCGACGGGCATATCGTCGTCATCACGCCGATCGCCGACACGCCCGCGGAGCGTGCGGGCATCCGGCGCGGCGACCGGCTTGTCGCTGTCGATGGCAAACCGATCAACGAACCGAGCATCGAGAAGGTCGTCCGCCTGATCCGCGGCAAGGTCGGCACGGAATTGAAGCTCACCCTTTTCCGCCCCTCCCAGGATCGCGAGATCACGATGGCCCTGAAGCGCCAGCGCATCCGCCTCGAGAGCGTGCGCAATGCCACGCTGCAATCCGACGGCCTCGGTTATCTCCAGATCACCCAATTCAGCGAGCGCACCGGGGACGAATTCAGCACCGCCCTCAAGGAAATGGAGAAGAACGGCCTGCGCGCCCTCGTGTTGGATCTGCGCAACAATCCCGGCGGACTGCTCGATGCCGCCGTCGAGGTGAGCGACGCCTTCTTCGACCGGGGCGAACTGGTGGCCTACACCCAAGGGCGCACCGCGGACTCGCGCGTGGAATTCCGCGCCGACGGCAACCATGGTCACCGCACCTATCCAATCGCGATTTTGGTGAACGGCGGCACGGCCAGTGCGGCCGAGATTGTTTCCGGTGCGATGAAGGACACCGGTCGCGCGGTCATCGTGGGCGAGCGCACGTTTGGCAAAGGCTCCGTGCAGAGCATCATTGAGCTGCGCCAGGGCGAGGGCATCCGTCTGACCACGGCGCGCTATTACACGCCGAGCGGCATCACGATTCACGAACAGGGCATTGCCCCGCACGTGGAAATCGAGATGAGCGACGACGACGAGGCGCGCCTTCGCGTGCAACAGACGCGCGCCGATCTCAGCGCGTCGGCCGAGTTTGCCGAGCGCTTCGGATTTGCCCCGATCGAGGATGTGCAACGCGCCGCGGCCGAGGAAGTCCTGCGCGGCGTTCTGGCGCAACGCTCGCCCGCAAAATGATTCTCGCGCTCGAAAGTTCCTGTGACGAAACCGCCGTCGCGGTCTTCGATCCTGCTTACGGTTTGCGGGGCGAGTGGGTGCACAGCCAGGTCGCGCTGCACGAGGTCTATGGGGGCATTGTGCCCGATCTCGCGAGTCGCGAGCACTTGGAATATTTCGGGCCGCTCGTGCAAAAGGCGCTCACCGTCGTAGCGAGCGGGGACGTGACGCAACTGGCGGTGACCCGCGGGCCGGGTCTCGCGGCGTGCCTCGCGATGGGACTCGCGACCGCCAAAAGCCTTTCTCTCGCATGGAAAACCCCGGTCTGCGGAGTGAATCATCTGCGGGCGCACGCCTTTTCGCCCTTTCTGGCCCTGCACGAAGCGGCGCCCGCCGAATTTGACACCGAGTTTGCGAAGCTGCTTCCCCATTTGGGCCTGCTGGTCTCGGGCGGAAACACCGCGCTGTTCTCAATCGATCCCGCGCGACGGATTTGCCTGATCGCCTCGACGCTAGACGATGCGGCCGGCGAAGCGCTCGACAAGGGTGCCAAGTTGCTCGGGCTCGGTTATCCGGGCGGTCCGCAGGTGGAGCGCCTGGCCCGCACCGGCACCACGGCTCATTTTCAGTTTCCCAAGGCCGTGGCGCAGAAATCGACCTTGGATTTCAGTTTCTCCGGCTTGAAGACCAGCCTGCGCTATCAACTCGAGAAGATGTCTCCCGCTGACATCGAAACCCGCAAAGCCGATCTCTGCGCGAGCTACCAACATGCCGTGATGGATGCCCTCGTGCGGAAGACGAAGCTCGCATTGGCCCGGGAAGAATATCGCAGCGTCGGCTTGTCGGGCGGAGTGGCCAACAATCTCGTGTTGCAAGCGGAAATCGAACGCGTGGCGGGACAGCAGGGCGTGCCGTTCTTCCGGGCGCGGCCGCAGCACACGGGCGACAACGCGGGCATGGTTGCGTTTGCGGCGTGGGTTGACCGGGAGGCCGGTGGCGTCTGCCACGCCGGCTTCGACTTGCAACTCGCGCCAAGTTTGCCGTTGGCGATGGACTGAGGCGCCGCACGGGCGAAGCGAACCTTACTCGAGTCGCTTGACGCGCACACCTTGGAAGCCTTCCACGTGCAGCCAATAGCCCCCGATCATGGATTTCTTGAGCACGACCGTCGGATTGGTCACTGGCCGGGAAGTCTCAAAGAACTCTGGATTCCGCTGTTGCCAGACTTGGCCGTTTTCGAGCCGGAAGATCGTGCCACCAGTCCAGCCCTTGAATTCTCCGACGAGGCGCGTCTCGATCACCTTTTGACCCTTCCGGGGATTCACGATGCTTTCCTGGTCCAGTTTTTCCTCGATTGCTTCCGTCACGCCGCGGTCCACCTCGCCATGGGTGTAACGTTCGACAAGTTCGTCAAGCCGCGCGCGCTGGGCGGCCGTCAGTCCATCGATCCCGGTCTCGCGGCGCTCGGTCTCGGTCAACGCGCCGGTGAAGTTTTCTGCGGCGAACGACGGGGCGGTGCAGACGAGGGCAACGAGCAGCAGACAGGTGCGTTTCATGGCGCGAATCTATGGACCGTGGACCGGGGCCGCTCAATGCCAATTCCGCCGCGGCGCCGGCCACTCGGCGGCGCGGCTAATTTTTCAACCGCGTCCGCAGATAGGGCGCCGTCGGACTTTGCTTCGCTTGGAGCAGGCCCGCAAGCGGGCCCTGATAGAGGATTTCACCGCCGTTCGGACCGCCTCCGGGGCCGAGTTCAATCACCCAATCCGCTTCGGCGATCAAGTCGAGGTGATGCTCGATCACCACGACGGTATGACCGTGATCCACGAGATTGTGCAGCACGTGGATCAGTTTCTCGCAGTCGCTCAGATGCAGGCCGATGGTGGGTTCCTCGAGGAGGTAGAGATTACGCACCGCGATGCCATGCGAGCGTTCCTGGTAGGTTTGGAGTCCCTTGGTGAGTTCGGTCACCAGTTTGAGTCGCTGTGCTTCCCCGCCCGACAGGGAGGGACTGCTTTGGCCGAGGGTGAGATAACCCAAGCCGCACGCGACCATCAGTTCGCAGACTTCTTTCAACCGGGCATGGAAATCAAAGAACACCGCGGCCTCATCGAAGGACAGTTTCAGCACCTGTCCGATGCTCTTGCCCTTCCAGGCAATGTCGGCCAGTTCCGGACCGTAACGCATGCCGTGGCACGAATCGCACAGGTGATACGAATCGGGCATGAAGGCCATCTCCAGTTTGATGCGGCCCGCCCCACTGCAGGTTTCACAGCGTCCCCCCTTGGTGTTGAAGGAAAAGCGGCTTGCCGAGTAGCCGTGGACCTTCGCCTCGGGCAGCGCTGCGAAGAACTGGCGGATCAGATCAAAAATCCCCAGATAGGTCGCGGGCGTGGAGCGAGGGGTTTTCCCGATGGGGGACTGATCGACTTCGATCACCGACTTGAATCCGCCCGGCCCGCGCAATTCCTTGAAGGGGGCGACGCCCGCTCGGCCCGAGTCGGCTTCCACCTTGGCGAGCCGCGCATACGCCCGGCCGCTCAGTTTGTCCTTCTGGTGCGCGATGGCGCAGCGCACCGCCGGGTCGAGCACATCGCGGAAGAGCGTGGATTTGCCCGCGCCGCTCGGCCCGCAGACCATCACCAGTCGCGCCTGCGGCAAGCGGAGCGACTCGTTTCGCAGATTGCGGAAATTGATGCCGGTGAGTTCGAGCCAGCCGGTCGCGGGCTGGCTTGTTTTGCCCGGGGTGGCGACCGGCCGATACGCGCCCCGCAAGGGATGCGGGATTCCTTTCTGGAGGTAGTGACCGGTCAGTGAGCCGGAGATACCCAGCAAGTTGGCCGGCGTGTCATTGGCCAAAACTTCGCCGCCGTGCAAGCCGGCCCCGGGACCGAGATCGATGATGCGGTCT
>JAUXOH010000190.1 GCA_030682505.1 Candidatus Didemnitutus sp.
TACGGCTTGGGCCAGCTTGGAGGCTTCGGCTACGACCTGCTTGCTGGCGGTGGAGAAATCGACTGAGGCGAGGATGGTTTTAATCATGGTTTGTTGGATTCGATCTGAATTGTTTTGTTGAGAATGACGCTTTCCTCGCCGATGGACTTCTCCGAGCGGTCCGCGAGGAGTGCAAGTTCCTTGGTTTTGGCGGCGAGTTTCTCGAACGTCTTCATATCCTTGCGGAATGTCTTCTCGTTTTTGGCTGGTTCCGGATTCATCGGTTTTGGCCGTGGCTGAGCTCAGGCTTCCAAGGCGAAGCCGACCTTGATGGTCACTTGCCAGTGGTGGATTTTGCCCTTCGTAATATTGCCGCGCGTTTCAACCACCTCGAACCAGGAGAGGTGTTTGACCGTTTGATTTGCCCGCCCGATGGCATGGGTGACGGCGTCTTCTACGGATTTGGTCGAAGTGCCTGTGAGCTCTATAATCTTGTAGACCGGATTTTTCATGGTGGTTCAACCCGCACTTCGCATCGCGCGATTGCAGGCGTTTTTTGCTTCCGTGCGATCGCCGGCGAAGAATGCTGGCGATGCGGCCTTCAGACTACCGCCTGGCCCGTCTTTATCCTATGGGGCATAACCCTACACCCGGGCCAAGCCGGCTCCCTCCCCGGCTCGCGCGTGACGATAGGTCAGCAGCGTGACGATCACCAGCGGCACGACACCGAAGAAGATAAATACCACGTCGCCCGGCAACCGCGCCCATTCCAGGGCGACGATCAGCGGTTGGCTGGAAAACTCCGTGCTGCGGGCGTGCCAGTAACCGTGCCTGGTCACGTCCAGCAATTGCAGCACGCCGATCGGGAAAAGATTCAGCGCGACCATGCCGGCCAGCCCGAGGTTCAGGCCCCAGAACGACACCCGCAGGTGGCCCTGCATTTTCTCCCAGTGCGCTTCGGTCGACACCTGCCGCAGGGTGAAGACGAGCAGCGCCACGGCCAGCATCCCGAAGACGCCCATAAAGGCGGCGTGCGCATGGTTGGCGGTCAGATTCGTGCCGATCTCATAATAGCTCACGACCGGCAGGTTGATGAGGAAACCGAATACGCCAGCGCCCACGAAATTCCACACGCCGACCGAGATCAAAAAGTAGAACGTCCACTTGTGCGGCAGGCCGACGGGTTTGCCGCACTCGTCGCACTCCTGGCGGCTGAGCCGCACGAAGTGCGTCGCCTCCAGCGTCAGCAAAATGAGCGGCACCACCTCCATCGCCGAGAAAACCGAGGACAGCGCCATGGAGATCGTGGTCTGGCCCGTGAAAAACCAGTGGTGCCCCGTGCCGATGATTCCGCTGCCGAGAAACAACAGCGCGTCCAGGTAGATGACCCGCGCGGCGGTTTGGCGGGTTACCAGGCCGAGCCGATAAAACATCGTCGCCACCATCACGGTCACGAAGAGCTCCAGGAAAGCCTCGACCCAAAGGTGAACGATCCAGAACCGCCATGTGTCGATCACGGTGAACCGGGTCTCGGTGCCGAAGAAAAACGCGGGCAGATAAAAAAACGGAATCGTCGCGGCGGAGATCAGGAACAAGGTGGCGATTTCCCGCCGCTCCGGATCGCGCCGCGCCGGAGCGACAGCCCGCGCGAGCAAGACGACCCAGAAACACAGTCCCAGGAAAAGCAGCACCTGCCAGCCCCGGCCCAAGTCGAGGTATTCCCATCCTTGATTTCCGAACCAGAACCACAGCTCGCCCGCCATTTGCCTGATGCCGACGAACTCCCCGATCACGCTGCCGACGACGACCAGCATGAGCGCCGCCCAAAGAACATTGATGCCCCGGACCTGGCCGCGTGGCGTGCCCGAGCCCAGCGCATCCGCCAGAAATAGCCCGCCCGCGACGTAGGCCGTCACGACCCAAAAGATCGCCGATTGCAGATGCCAGGTGCGCAGCAGATTGCTCGGCAGCCAAGCAGCCAGGTCGAATCCAAAAAAACTTCCGGGATCCGTGCGGTAATGCGCGAGCGCAGCGCCGGCCAGCACTTGCGCCAAAAACAACAGCACCACGACGACAAAAAACTTCAGCGTCGCCCGCTGAACCAGCGTGGTCCGGCCGGGCAGCAACTGAGGCCGCACCTGCGTATCGCGACCTCGCCAGCCGAGAAGGTCGAAACGCCCAAAGGCCAGCAGCACCACGCCGGTGCCCGCGAGCAGAGTGATCAGGCTCAGGGCGCTCCAGAGAATCGCCTCGCCCGAGGGGCCGTTGCCGAGGAGCGGTTCATACGGAAAATTCTGCGTGTAGGTATAGTCCTTGCCCGGCATGCGCGCCGCCGAGCCCCACGCCGTCCACGCAAAGAAAGCCACCAGCACCCGCAGCTCTTCCGGATCAGAAACCGACTTGGCCCGCAACCCGCGGCTGGCGAGCGAGCCGTCGAAATATGCTTCCCATTGGCCAATCTGGCGCCGGAAGGAGGATACTTCCGGCTCGGTGAAGCGGAGTGTGCCGGTCCGGCCGTCATACCGGTTCTCACGAAGCGTGGCCGGATCCGGGGTGTCGAGTGCCAGTTGATGCAGATAGGCCGCCGAGAAATCGGGGCCGAGGTAGGCGCCGTGTCCCCAGATCGAACCGTTCTCCATCAAGCCGTGCTTTTGAAAAACCTGCTGGCCGGCGATGATGTCCGCTCCGGTGAAAACGACTCGGCCCTCAGGGTCCAGCACCCGCTCGGGGATCGGAGTCCCCACGTCGCCGGTGTAAGTGTTGAGGGTGATCCAAAGGAGCACGCTCAATCCGGACAGCGCCACCGCCAGAACACCGTAGCGCCACCACCGTGACAATTCGGTCTTCATGGCCGCAGATCTACGCTCCACCGCGCCACCATCCGGGCGCGACGGATGTTCCGGCCTGCGGTCGTTTGTTTTTGGGCCATGGTCGCTTGGGATTATTTCGCCGGATCCAAGGCGAAGCCGACCTTGATGGTCACCTGCCAGTGCTGCACCTTGCCCTAGTCGATGTTGCCCCGCGTGTCGACCACCTGAAACCGGCAAAGGTTCTTGATGGTTTTGTGCGCTCGTTTGATGGCCCGTTCAACGGCGTCCTCAATGGACTCGGTCGAGGTGCCCGTGAGTTCGACAATCTTGTAGACAGGATTTCTCATGGCGGATCGGTCGGGATTACTTCCGGTTTGCAGAGGCTTCCTTGATCGCTTTTTCAACCGCTTCACGGGTTTCGCCGGTTCGTTTCTGAATCCGGCCCAGCAATTCGTCCGACAGGCCTTCGTCGAGTCGGAGATCGTCGTCGGTGAGCGAGGCCCAGATTTGTTTCAACTTTCCCTTGGTGATGTTCCAGTCGCCCTTGATTTCGAGTTCGTTCATGATGATGCGCCTCATGGCTGATGGTTGCTCGCCGCCTCCATGACGGCAAAGGGTGCCCGCAGGCGGGATGACAACCCATACTACGCCCCGGCGGCAGCCTTTGACATGGGGCATAACCCTACAGTTTCCCGCCAATGCCGCCGCGCCCCGCCGGCGTCCATGACGGCGGGAGCCATCTCCTCTCCGGGTCCGCTATCCCAGCCAACCACCGGAAAATCCGGCCCGCCGCAATCCCGCAACCAGATACGGGCACCGCCGCATCAACGACCACAGGAAGTCGGAGCGATGGTTCTCGATCATCAGCACGACCGGCCCTTGGTTGAGACCGAAGCTATAGGACGACACCCAGCCGTGTTTGTGTTTCGGCCGCACCGGAAAGGTAGGATTGAAGCTCGCCATGTAGCCGCACCCCTGGCCTCCCTTCAGCTCCAAGCGCTCATAGTTTTGAATCGTGGGCAGGACGATCTCGGGCGCGAACGGCAGCGAGGCGACCACCGCCCACGGCGCCAGCGTGCCGTCGTCGGGACCGAAGGGTGCGCCACGGGCGATGTAGTCGTGGAATACCCGCTTGGTGCCCTGCACCTCGCGGGTGCCCGGTCCCGGGCCGTCGCTGGCGGTGATTCCCCAGCAGCATTCGTCGTAGTGCGCGAAACCGCGCGGGTTGCGGATCGCGTATTGCTGCTGCACGAGAGTCGCGCGGCGACTGTTCTCGAAATAGTCGAGGCCGTGCCGACGCATGAACTCGTCGCGGATGCCGCGGAAGTCGACCCACACATGCGACAACTGATGGATGAACAACGGTCCGGCGTAGACGAACTCGATGCCGTAGATCTTCTTCCACCGGTAGCTGGAAAGCCAAGCCTGATAGCTTTCCTGCGGAAGCGGATGAGTCGGCGAACCCAGTCCGAGCAGATAGAGGAGCAGCGCTTCATCGTAGCCGTGCCAACGGTAGCGCAGAAACCCCTTCCCGGGCATCCAGCCGTGGCTCACTGCCGCCGACCCGTTCTGCATCCATTGCCAATCAGCCTTGCGGAACAGGGCGTCCGCGAGCCGGCGGATCTCGTCTTCCCGCTCCGATGGCTGATCAAAAAAAACGGCGGCCGCGAGCATGCCGGCAAGCAGGAACGCCGTGTCCACGCTCGACAGTTCGGAGTGATGCGCGCGCCGGCCGGTTTGCAGGTCGAGAAAATGGTAATAGAAGCCCCGGTAGCCGGTCGCATCGGCCTCCGGACCGTGCGGCGCGTGGGCAAAGAAACGGAGCGTTGCCAGCGTCCTCCGCGCTGCGTCGGTCCGTGTCATCAAGCCGCGTTTGACGCCAACCGGATAGGCCGCGAGGGCGAGTCCGGTGGCAGCAATGCTGGCCGGCCATCCCTCGCGCGACTTGTCGCGCACCAGACCGTTGAGCGGATTCGCGTGGCGGACAAAATACTCGAACGAGTCCTCCTGCAGCGTTTCCAGCAGCCTGCTTTGCGCGGGCGTCATTGGATCGCGTGGCTTCATGGGACGAGCGTGCCGCGGTCCAACCGATCACGCGAGACGGGATCGCGCGGAGGCTCCGGCCCAAGTTGTGCGCCAGCCGGTTGGCTTGGATTTGCTCTTTCGCCTGCCAGCAAAACAGCGCGATGGCTTCGTCCAAGCGATCCGTTCATCAGCCTTTCAGCCTCAGCAGACGCGCGTTGATTGCCACGACCACTGTGCTGCCGGCCATCAGCACCGCGCCGACGGCCGGAGTGAGCAGGACGCCCCACGCCGAGAGCGCTCCGGCGGCGAGCGGCAGGGCAACGACATTGTAGCCCGTCGCCCAGACGAGGTTCTGGATCATTTTCCGGTAGGTCGCCCGCGAAAGCTGCACGATGGCCACCACGTCGAGGGGATTGTTGCGGACGAGAATGATGTCCGCGGTTTCGACCGCCACATCGGAACCGGCGCCAATGGCGATGCCCACATCAGCCTGCGCCAGCGCCGGAGCATCGTTCACCCCGTCGCCCGTCATGGCCACCCGTTCGCCGCGCGCTTGGACTTCCTTGACCTTGGCGGCTTTGTCCTGCGGCAGGACCTCGGCGAAGTATTCATCCAGTCCGATCTGGTCCGAGACCCATTTGGCCGTCGCCTGGTTGTCGCCGGTGAGCATGAGGCAACGAATGTCGTGCGCCTTGAGGGCAGCGATGGCTTGCTTCGCCTCGGGTCGGACAATGTCGGCGAGAGCAATCGCTCCTTTCAACTTTCCGTCCACCAGGACAAACACGACCGTCTTGCCCTGGGCTTGCAGTGGCTCGATGCGGTTGTCGCTCAACTCGATCTTCTGGTCGCGCAGATAACCGGGACTGACCACCTTGACGTCCTTGCCCCCGACCCGGCCCTCCGCGCCCTTGCCGGTGATGCTGTTGAAACTCTCGACCGGGAGTTTTTTCTCCGATGCGGCGGCGATTGCCTTGGCGATGGGATGGGCGGAATGCGCATCCACGGAAGCCGCGTAGCTGCGCAGCGTTTCCTCGTCGACGTCATCGCTCAGCACCAGAGTCTCCGTGACGCCGAAACGGCCTTCGGTCAGCGTGCCGGTCTTGTCGAAAATGACGGCCTGCAGCTTGCGCGCGCCCTCGAAGGCGACGCGATTGCGGATCAGCAAGCCGTTCTTCGCGGCCAAGGCGGTGGAGACGGCGATCACAAGCGGCACGGCGAGGCCGAGCGCGTGCGGGCAGGCGATGACCATGACCGTGACGGTGCGCTCGATGGCGAAAGCGAAGTCCTGACCCACGATTACCTGCCAGATGAAGAAGGTGATCACACCGCCACCCAGCGCGACGATCGTCAGCCACATGGCGGCCGTGTTCGCGAGGTCCTGCGTCTTCGATTTGCTTTCCTGGGCCTGTTTGACGAGGTCGATGACCTGCGAGAGAAACGAATCCCTGCCGGTGCTCCTGACCTCGATGGTCAGCGAGCCCTCGCCGTTGACCGCACCTCCGATGACCTTGCCTCCGGTCTTCTTGGTCACGGGAGTGGATTCGCCGGTGAGCATCGCCTCATCGACCGAACTCTCGCCAGAGACGATGACCCCGTCGGCGGGAACCTTCTCGCCGGGTTTGATCAGGACCTTGTCGCCCACGGCCAGTTCACTCAGCGGCACGTCCTTCACGCTGCCGTCGGACATCACTTTGTGCGCGTCGGAAGGCATGAGCTTGGCCAGCTCCTCCAGTGCCTTCGAGGCGCCCATCACCGACTTCATCTCGATCCAGTGCCCGAGCAACATGATGTCAACGAGCGTGGCCAGCTCCCAGAAGAACATCTTGCCCGTCAGCCCAAAGACAACCGCGCTGCTGTAAAGATAGGCCGTGGCGATCGCGACGGAGATGAGCGTCATCATCCCGGGCCGACGGGACTTTATTTCTTCAACCAATCCCTTGAGAAACGGCCAGCCACCATACCAGAAGACTGCGGACGAAAACCCGAAAAGCACGAAGACATCGCCCGAGAAACGGATGGCTTCCGCAGTCCCACCAATGCTTGCAGCATCGGCGAGAGGAGAAGAATCGGCAGGGTCAGGACCAGCGAGATCCAGAACCGTTTCCGAAAATCCGCCGCCATGTGCGCATGATGGCCGTGGTGCTCATGTTGATCGGGATGGTCGTGTTCGGCGCGCGGCGTCTCGCGTTCGGCCTCAGACCCATTCTGGTCGGCATGTCCTTCCGGGCGACCTTCCTTCTCATCGATGGCATCGGCCTTCTTGGCCACCTCGTCGTGCCTCGGCTTGATGTCGGGCTTATTATGGTCTGCGTGATCGTGCATTTTCAATTCCGTCTGGTCGGGCTGGTGCCGCCAATCCGCCCGCGTGAATCATCCTCCGTCTGGAGCACGAAAGCCGGGGAGCGGATGGCATGAACCGGCGGGTCAGTCGGCCGCTGTCACCGTTTTGTTCGTCGATGTTTTAATCAGCATAGATGCTCCTTCCTGGTTGCCAGATCAGGGCACTGTGGCGTCGGACAACGAACTATTTTTTGGACAGCTTGCTGATCACGACGACCAACAGCGCCACGATCACGAGACCGAGCACGGTCCAGAGCCACATGCCTCCGCCCGCCCAGCCGTTCATCCATCCGTCGGTATGATTCATATTCAGGTTACTCGTGTTGCGCTGCGACCGTCCCTCAGCCGGGCAATCCGAGCTGGGAGCGGGGCAGCAACGTCCTTTGCGCAATCTTCACGGGATCGGCGCGATCCGTTCATCGCGGGACCCCGGGGTGCTCAGTAATTATTGGTGTTCCTGTTAGTGGGTCTTGTGGGCGTCCGCCGGTTCTTCATCCATCCCCTTCATCATCGGGCACGGCGACATGGATCCGTTGCCCATCTGCATGTGCTCCATCATGTGATCCTTCATCTCCTCATCCATCTTCGCCTTCGCGGCATGCATGGCGATCCGCTGCTCGACCATGCGGGTGACAACGGCAGCGAGCAGGTCCATTTTTTTGTCCTTCGGCGCGCTGTTCATGCTGGCGACTTGCTCCCCCAGGGCGGCGTCCTGTTCTTTCATCTCCGCCATCATTTTCTGCTTCTGCTCCAGCATCTCCTGACAGTGCGCCCTCTTTTCGACTTCCATCATCGCCTTCACCGGCGCGGCGAGCTTCTCCGGGCTTGCGGTCATTCCTTCCATCGCCGGCTTGTCTTTCATCGACAGGGTGGATTGCGCCCGGACGGTCGTCCCGATGACCAAGGCGAACGCCAGCGCGAGGCCGGAGCGGATGATGAGTTTGGAGTGAGAATGTTTATTCATGGGATATTGTGTCCTGTAATCTTGGTTGGTTGACCGAATGGTTGCCGCCATCATGCGCCCTCACGCGCGCCATCGCTATGGGGTGTTGGCCTGCTTCGGCCGGTTCGGAGTGCTTGAGCGAGGAAACGTAATTCAGCTCAACGCCTTCGCCCCCGCGCAAGGCGGGCGGAGCGATTGCCGCTACGGGGAACTGAGTTCGAGTGCGCGGCACACGGAGCGCGCGATCATCAGTTCCTCGTCGGTGCGAATGACGCGCACTTTCACCCGACCGCGGCGGTCCGCGGAAATCAGGGGCGCATTCTTCGCATTGCGCCGCCGGTCCAGCTGGAGGCCGAGGAAGCCGAGTTCGGCGCAAATGCGCGCCCGGATCAGCGGCGCGTTTTCGCCGATGCCTCCGGCGAAGACGAGGGTGTCCACTCCCCCGAGCGCCGCGGCGTAGGCGCCAATCCACTTTTTCGCCTGGTAACAAAACAGTGCGATGGCTTCGGCCGCCCGCCCATCGCGTGATTCGCGCGCGACCAAATCACGCACGTCGGAACTGGTCCCGGAAACGCCGAGCAGCCCGGACTCCCGGTTCACCATCCGCTCGAATTGCGCCGGGGTCATCCTCTCGCGGCGGGACAGAAACGACAGCAACCCCGGATCGAGATCACCGGAGCGCGTGCCCATTACCAAGCCGGCAGCGGGCGTGAAACCCATGCTGGTGTCGATGCTCCGGCCGCGCTTCACGGCGGCGAGACTCGCGCCATTGCCGAGATGCGCGAGGATCACCCTGCCCTTCGCGGCGGAAGGATCCAGGCGCCGGAGTTCCTCCAGCAAGTAGGCGTAGGACAGCCCATGGAAGCCGTAGCGCTCCACGCCCATCTTTTGGTAGCGTCGCGGGATCGCCAGCAGCTTGGCGACGCGCGGCATCGTCCGGTGAAACGCCGTGTCGAAGCATGCCACCTGCGGCAGCCCGGGATGCCGTTTCCGCACGGCCTCAATCAATTTGATCTCCAGCGGCAGATGATTCGGGGCGAAGGGCGCGATCCGGTGGAGCTCCGCGAGCAGCTTCGGCGTGACCCGTTCCGGTTCGGAACGCTCCATGCCATGAACCACGCGGTGCCCCACCGCCTTGACCGCGGCGAACACCGGCTGAGCCTCGAGCCAGTCCAGAAAAAAATCCACCGGCGCGCCGTGGCCCGCGACCGCGAGCCGGCGAACGCCCCGCGCTTTCCCCGCCGGATCGTTGAGGAGCAAACTCGTGCCGCTTAAACCGACGCGATCAATCTTGCCGGCGAGGCGAGGCCGCAGCGTTGCGCCGGCCTCATACACGGCGAACCGGATGGTCGACGAACCGCCGTTGATCGTGAGGACGCAGGGCAATTCAGATTTCACGGCTCAATGCCCCGGCCAGTGTCATACCAACCGCCGCGCGCATTTGGATCTTGTAGGGCTGCCGCTTGCGGCAGGCCGTGGCTACAGTCCAGAAGCGCAGGGACGATGGTGTCATGCGTCCACGGATTCATTTCATGTTGGTGTCACAGCCTCACAATGCCGCGCAATCGGCGACCTCACAATGGGGTGTTTAGCCCGGTTATTTCACACTTTTGATTGTCATCGCGAGCCCGAGGAACGAGGGCGTGGCGATCCAGCTAGATGGATTGCAGAGTGTGTCGCTTTCACGTCGAGCTGTGAAATATCCGGGTTAGCCCCGCCCGAAGTGACTTCCCGCCACCGTCTTTCCAGCTCCCAAAAAAGACGCAGGGAAAGACCAATGGATCGGCGGGCGAACGCACCGTTCGCGCGGGACGACACCTCATAGCACATCACCCCATTATATCACGGCCGTTATTCGGATAGACTCGGGTCGATCGGAAAATGAGCCAAGCGGGGCAACAGCCTTCGCCTGGATTCTCCCGCAATCGGCAACCCAGAAAACCACAAAAAAAAGAAATCAAAATGAAACTTAGAACCTCAAGCTTCTTGGCGTGCGCAGGCTTCGCTACACTCCTAGCCGCAGCCGTCACCGTGTATGCCAAGCCCAAGTCAGTCACGGATCCAATCCAGAGCTTCGCGGTCCTCGGTGGCTCGGCCGTGACGTTGACCAATGCCGCTGTCATCGGAGACGTGGGCGTCGACCACGGTCCGCTGACTCAAACCACCTCCACAATCTCTGGGCAGGTCCACGTGGGCGACTCGGTCGCCCAGCAGGCATACACCGACTTCCTCGCCGCCTATGTCGCCCTCGGGAGCCAGTCGTGCGATCAGGTAATCGGCGGCAACCTTGCGGGCCTTTTCCTCACGCCCGGGGTTTACTGTGTCGATGCGGCGTCGACGACGACGGGCGGCACGTTGACGCTCGTCGGGTCTTCCACCGATACTTGGATTTTCAAAATCGGAACCAGCGGCACCGGCGCGCTCACGGGCACAAACTTCACCGTGGTCATGACCAGCGGGGAGACCTGCAACAACAATGTGTATTGGTGGACCGCCCAAGCCGCGACGCTGACTGATTCGGTCTTCATCGGGAGTATTCTCGCGGGCGCGGACCTCACCGTCACCCGTGGGAGTTTGGCCGGACAAGTCCTAGCCATCGGCGCGGTGACGTTGACCGGCGCACGGGTCTCGGTCTGCGGCAACGTATCGCCGCCGGCCAAGCCGAAGGCCAACGAAGGCGTCGGCAATGGCGTGGACGGCAACACGCCGGGGCACGCTCACAACGGTGGCAACGATGATCCGGCTTTTTCGCCCGGCAACCCCGGAGCAAAGAACAAGAAAAGATAAGTCCACGCGACCATGAATCTGCCAAGCCGGCCCGGCCTTTGCCGGGCCGGCCTTTTGGTTGTTCTGCTCGCGGGTTGGTGGTTCGGGAGCATCGCGGAAGGTCTGCTCTCGATTGATCCGCTGATCGCGGTGGATCACCGCTTGGCCCTCTGGTTCGACCAGCATGCCACGCCGGCGGTGACGCGGGTGGCCGAAGGCATTACTTTCCTCGGGTCGCCGGTCTTCCTCACCGCGGCCAGCATTACCGTCGCGCTCATCCTGCTGCGCCGAAAGGTCTGGTATCGTTTGGCGGCGTTTATTCTGACAGTCGGGGGCGGGGCCTTGCTCAATGCGGCGCTCAAGCACCTCTTTCAACGACCCCGCCCGCTCTTCGATCATCCGCTGATTCCCGCCTCGGGCTACAGCTTCCCCAGTGGTCACATGATGGGGGCGGTGCTCTTCTATGGCTTCATGGCCGTGGCGGTCGTAACGCAGGTCAATCCGTGGCGCTGGCGGGCGCTGGCCCCGTTGCTCGCATTCCTGTTGGTTATCCTGATCGGTCTATCGCGAATTTATCTGGGCGCCCACTATCTGAGCGATGTGCTGGCTGCCGCTGCCGCTGGCCTCACGTGGCTGGCTTTCTCTATCACCGGCGTCGAGGCGTTCCGGCGGTATCGCGCCCGCCCGCGGCTCCGATGATGCGGGGCGCCGGGGCGCGCGCCGCGAACCGCCGCGATTCCTGCGGCGACCAAAGGGAACTTTGGCCCGGACGGTCGGGCGCCGGCCGGGCGCAGCAATGATCCTCGGGGCAATCCCCGATTTCACTCCGGTTCGGGGAGCGCACGCGTCTCGCGTGCTGCGGGACGCAGGCGCTCCCCGAAATCTTTCTCACCCGCCTCGTCTCTACTAGGCCGAAGCTAGCCTTGGTCGCCTTTGGCGCCGCCGCAGGCGGGCCAGCTTCGGGGTATCAGACCCATTGCAAATGAGCTTGCGCAACGCCTCCAGCCCTCCCGCCGACGCGCCGATGGCGACCACTCTTGGTTTTTCAGTTGTCTTCATAACGATCGTGTTCCCTTCGTCAGCCCGCCTCCGCCGAGCTCTCTGGTTCGCGGGCGAGCGAACGGCCGACCTTCAATTCGGCGGTGTGCTCCTGGCGATCATCCCGGAGCGGAAGGGTCGATTCGGATATTTCCTGTCCATCGAGGGAAAGCAGGTTCCCGTCGGGCGCATCCGCGGCCAGTCGGGAGATCGTGATGTGATAAACCGTCTGCCGGTAGCGGTAGTGGATTTTGTAGGTTGTCCACGCCTCCGGCATCCTGGGCTCCAGCCGCAAGCGATCGCCCTCGAGGTTCACGCCCAGCAGGGTTTCAACCAGCAACCGATACATCCAGCCGGCCGAACCCGTGTACCACGTCCAGCCGCCGCGGCCCGTGTGCGGCGCAAGCGAATAGACGTCCGCGGCCACGACGTAGGGCTCAACCTTGTAGGTGGCGATCTTCCCGGGTGTTGCCCCGTGATG
>JAUXOH010000198.1 GCA_030682505.1 Candidatus Didemnitutus sp.
GCCTCGGGGCGCTCGACTTCGGGCTCATCGTCCATGGCGCGGTCATCATCAACGAGAATTGCCTACGCCGTTTTGGCCAGGAACAAGGCCGCTTGCAGCGCCTGTTGACCAAGCCCGAACGTTTCGCCCTCGCCGCCAACGCCACCGCCGAGGTCATCAAGCCGTCCCTTTTCGGCGTGTTCATCATCACCGTCGTCTATCTGCCCATCTTCGCCCTTACCGGCGTGGAGGGGAAGATGTTTCACCCCATGGCCTTCACGGTCGTCACGGCCCTGTTCGGGGCGATGGTCCTCTCGATCACCTTTGTGCCCGCAGCGGTCGCGCTCTTCGTCACCGGCAAGGTTTCCGAACAGGACAACCTCGCGATCCGCGGGGCGAAGTCGCTCTACCGGCCCGTGCTCCGCTTTGTCATGTCGGTGCGCCCGGCGGCGGCGCTGGCCGCGGTCATCTTGATCGCGCTCGCCGGAATCGCGGCCTCCAAAATGGGCACCGAATTCATCCCCCATCTCGACGAAGGCGACATCGCGATGCATGCCCTCCGCATCCCCGGCACCAGCCTCACCCAGTCCCTCAAGATGCAGGGCGAAGTGGAGGACGCCATGAAATCGTTTGGTGAGGTTGACAAGGTCTTCGCCAAGATGGGCACGGCCGAAGTGGCCACCGATCCGATGCCGCCGAGCGTCGCCGACACGTACTTGATGCTGAAACCCCGCGCGCAATGGCCCGATCCCAAGCGCAGCAAGGCCGATCTCATCGCCGCGATGGAAGCCGCCGCCGCCGCGGTGCCGGGCAACAACTATGAATTCACCCAACCGATCCAGATGCGGTTCAACGAACTCATCTCCGGCGTGCGCTCCGATGTGGCCGTGAAGGTCTATGGCGACGACCTCGACGTCATGACCGGGGTCGGCAAACAGATCGAAGCCACCCTCAAGGCCATCGCCGGTGCCGCCGATGTGAAGATCGAGCAAACCACGGGGTTGCCCCTGCTCACCCTGCACCTCGACCGTGAAGCCATTGCCCGTTACGGCCTCGCCGTCTCCGACGTACAGGAAATTGTCTCGATCGCCCTCGGCGGTTCCGTTGCCGGCCAGGTCTTTGAAGGCGACCGCCGCTTCGATCTCATCGTGCGTCTGCCGGAAAATCTGCGCACCGATCTCAACACCCTCGGCAATCTGCCCGTACCGTTGCCCTCGCTGGAGCACGACGAGGGCCGGCTGCGGTCCACGCCGATGCAGACCCTGGAACACGGTGTCGCCGGAACCGTCGCCCGGTCGTTCATCCCGCTCCGCGAGGTCGCCACGATGGTGATCGCTCCGGGACCCAACCAGATCAGCCGCGAAAACGGCAAGCGTCGCGTGGTCGTCACGGCCAATGTGCGCGGGCGCGACCTCGGCGGCTTTGTCGCTGAGGCCCAGCAACGCATCGGCGACTCCGTGGCCGTGCCCGCGGGCTACTGGCTCGAATACGGCGGCACCTTCGAGCAACTCATCTCGGCGAGCCATCGCCTCCGCATCGTCGTGCCGGCGACGCTCCTTCTGATCTTCGGCCTGCTCTTCATGAGCTTTGGGAATGCGAAGGACGCGCTGCTGGTGTTCACCGGCGTTCCGCTCGCGCTCACCGGCGGCATTGCCGCGCTGTGGTTGCGCGACATCCCGCTCTCCATCTCGGCTGGCGTGGGCTTTATCGCCCTTTCCGGCGTGGCCGTGCTCAACGGGCTGGTGATGATCTCCTTCATTCGCGCCCTGCGCGAAGGGGGCACGCCGCTCGACGCCGCGGTCGAGGAAGGCTGCCTCACGCGCTTGCGCCCAGTGCTCATGACCGCGCTCGTGGCCAGCCTCGGCTTCGTGCCGATGGCGCTCGCCACCGGCGCGGGCGCGGAGGTGCAGCGGCCCTTGGCGACCGTCGTCATCGGCGGCATCATCAGTTCCACGCTGCTCACGCTGGTCGTGCTGCCCGCGCTCTACCGCATGTTCCACCGGGAAACCGAAGCCCCGGAGATTGTTCTGTGAAAATCAAACCCTCTTTCCCGCTTGCCGTCATCGTGGGCGCCCTGCTCCTCGCCGGTTGCGCCACCCCGTTCCGGGCGCCACCCGGCGCGGCCCATCTGCAACTTGACCGCGGCGACTCTCCCACGGTCATCGTGGACAAGATCTGGCTGGCCCGCGGCACCGGGCCGCTGGTCGTCGCGGGATCCGTGGTCCGCCGACTGGACGTCACCGATACGACTCAAACCCATCTCGATGTCACGCTCTATGATGCGGGGGGCGGAGTGCTGCGCCGGACCGTGGAGTATTTTGATCCCCGGCAGATCCTGCCCCAACACCGCCGGCCAGCCACGGCGGACTACCGGATCATTCTCGATCCGCTGCCCGCCGGTGCCGTCCGCGTCGAAGTGCGGGCGCATGACGGCTCGCACGAAAACCCCTGAATGCGTCGAGGCAGATCATCCAGCGGTGTTCCCCGGCTCCTCGCCCAGCCGTCTGGACGTTGCTCAGAAGATCCACCTCACACCGGCACCGACACGGCGGCCGGGAAGCGGGGCGGAATTTTTCAAGAATGAGGTGTGCGGCCGCGCCTCCTCGTTTGTCAGGTTCGAGCCGCGAACGAAAATTTCCCACGCGCCGTCGCCCCGCTCCTGCCGCCATGCCGCGTGAGCGCCGAGCAAGCCGTAGCCGGCGGACGGTTCCTCGTTGGCCGCCAAGCGGTTCTGCGCGCGCGTGAACTGCCAGTCCGCGCCCGCGCTCCACGGCCCCTGCTGCCATATCACGCCTACCGTGTGGCGCATGGCAGGAATCCGCGGCAACGGCCGCCCGCGACCATCCTCGGCGCGCGTGAAGTCCGTCGCGATCCGCAGGTCGAGCTTGTGTTGCGCGGTGTCGTGCAAGTGAAGAATGGCCTCCGCCTCCGCACCGTGAAAGTCCGCGTCGGTTGAGACGAATTGATAGACGTCCAACGTCTCCTCCCCGGCGAGAACGGCGGCCGGCGCAATCAGCACGTGGCCGCCCCGGTCAACCGCGACTTCGCCCGTGGCCGCCTCATGGAGGTAGCCGCTGAACTTGTTGGCGAACACGCTCACCTCGCCAGTCACAAACCCGATGCGCCGGCGCACGTTCAACTCGGCGCCGAGCGATCGCTCGCGGGAGAGGGTGGCGTCGCCGATCTCGAAGGCTCCGGTGCCAAGGTGCGGGCCGTCAGCGTAGAGTTCCTGCGCGTTCGGCGCGCGCTCGGTGCGGGTGAGCGACAGTCCCACGACAAAGCCCGCGGCGGGATTCCAGACCGTGCCGACCGAGAAGCTGAACATCCGGTCGTCACGCGCGCGGTCCGTGCCGTCGCGCAGGTCGATTTCTTGCGTCTCGAACCGGCCGCCGAACTGCGGCGTAAACGCGCCAACCCTGAATTCCTCAAAGGCGAACAGCGCCAAGCTGGACGTCTGCGAGGGCGGCAGAAACGCCTCGTCGCCGAGCGCCTCGAGGCGGCTACGGCCAGCCTGCACGCCCCAGACGCCGGCGAGTCCGCCGAGATCGGTGTGCAACAGCTCGGCGCGCGCGTCGTAGCCCCGGTTGCTGAACGTCGTGCCGACCGTCCCGTCCTCCAGCTCGCGGTGCGAATAGTCCGCAGCGCCGACTTTCACGCGCGCACCGGAAAACAGCCCGAAGGCTTGCGTCGTCTCTCCTTGCAGATCGAGGCGGCGCTGCCGGAGGTCGATCTTCACGTCCTCTTCTTTCGGCACGCCGTAGAACGTGTCAAAACCACTGTAGGCAAACCCAAGGTGGCCAGCCGTGGTCACGAACGAGAGGCCGGCCGCGCCGCCTCGGGAATCGACGCCGGAATTCGGCAGCGCACCACGTGCGAATTCCGGCGCGGGCCCGCCGCCCGCCAGCGCCGCCGCCGTTTCCACCGCACGGATCCCGGCGCTCTTGGCGTAGCCGGGAATTTTCACGTCGCTCGTTTGACGGCGAAATCCATCGAGGTGCAACACGACCGCGCGCTCACCGCTCAACGACGCCGCCACGTTCACGATGCCGCCCCACGCGTGTTCGTCTGTCGCTGTTTCGGCGCGAGCCTCGAGCAACCCGCTGATCGGGCGCACGGGCACTTCCGTTTCGATGCGATGCGTGAGGAGGTTGACCACACCGCCAACTGCGGAACTACCGTAGAGCAACGACGCCGGGCCGCGCACAACTTCGATGCGGTCGATCAGGAACGGCTCCACGCCCACGGCGTGATCCGGACTCACGCTCGACGCGTCGATGGTGCCGGTGCCGTTCTCAAGGATGCGGATCCGGTCTCCGCCGAGGCCGCGAATTATGGGACGACTTGCGCCCGGACCGAAGAAAGTGGAACTGATGCCGGGCAGGCCGGCGAGCGTCTCGCCCAGCGAGGGCTGCTGGCGAAGGGAGAGCGCCGTGCCGGTGAGGATGCTCGTGGCCTGCGCGAGGTCGGTTTGGTTGCGCTGAAACGGCGAAGCCGAGACGACGAAGTGATCAAGCTTGACCGCGGGGTCGGTCGTGGCGGTCGTGGCGGCGGCGAGAGCGCCAACGGCAGTCAAGGTGGCAAAAGCGGAAAATGAAAAACGGGAAAACATGGTGGTGGCTGGGTTCGGAGGCTTGGAAGCGCAGCCGACTCGGGCTGCACACAGACAGTGAGCCACGCCCAACAGGCGCGGCCCGATGATCACGAACTCAAACCGACGGAGGGCCCCGCCCCGGCGGCAACCGGAAATCAGGGGCGGCGGGCGTCACGACGAACACCGGCCCGGCGACCACCTCGACAAAGACGTGGGGCGCGAAAAGCTGCCGAGGTATCTCCAGCGGTGCGGTGGCACCGCCGTTCCACAGCACGACCGCGCAGCCATCGTCCGCGCCCGAGGGCGCGTGATCGCCGGCGTGATCGTCGGCGTGGAGCAGATGGTGGAGATCGGCATTGGCCCCGAAGACGCCCAGCGCCAGCACCAAGCCCACGCACAGCACCACGAAAGTGCGGTGCCAGAAGGGAACGAGGTGGCGGAGGGAGCGAATCATGGACCGGAGCCACCAAGATGCATGACCGCAAAGGCGTCAAGCATGGTGGGGCAACCCCGGATTGAATCTTGAACAAAACCCCAATTGCCACGTTTATTGACACACCCCTGCATGTCACCTGCTGTTGTTTTCGCCCCCGAACGCTGGCGCAAGCCCGTCTCCTTCATCTTTGCCGCCACTTGGCTAGCGATCGCCCTCCTGACAGTTCCGCAAGGATTTGCCACGGGATGGTTCGACGCGCTCGAGCTGCTCGGCTTCGTGCTTTTGATCATCGCTGCGCTGGGGCGCATCTGGGCCTTCACCTACATCTGCGGACGCAAGAATATCGAATTGTGCCGCAAGGGGCCGTATTCGCTCACGCGCAATCCGCTCTATCTCTTCTCCTTCATCGGCGTGTGCGGGGCGAGTCTCGCCCTCCAGAGCCTCATGCTTTTCGCCGGCAGCGCGGTCTTCTTTCTCGCCTACTACGCGTGGGTCATCCGCGCGGAGGAGAAACGCCTCGCCGTGCTGTTCAGTCCGGGCTTCACGGTCTACTGCCGCGACGTGCCGCGCTTCTGGCCACGTCTGGCGCGACCCGACCCGGGGGACGATATTACCGTCTCCCCGCGCTTGATCGCCCGCCATCTGACGGAGGGATTCTGGTTCCTTGCCACGATTGTGTTCATTGAGCTGATTGAGATGGGCAAGGTGGGCGCCTGGTGGCTGACCTTTGAGACGCGCTTCTAGTCCGACTGACTCCGCTCGAACCGCGCCACACGCGCTCCGGCGAGCTCGACGGTCCCGATAAACATCGCCGCCGGTCGCACCCAAAGTCCGCGCTGCCCGTAGAGAGCCTCGTAAACCACAAGCACCTCGAGCGTTTCCGTGTGCCGCGCCAGCCCCAGCACCTGGTATTCGTTGCCCTTGTAGTGGCGATAGCGGCCAGGCTTCGGTTCCGTCGGTAGGGGGGCGAGCATTTCCATGCCGCACCCCAGCAGAAGGCAGGCAGGTTGCAAACCGTCGCTTGCGGACTTGGCGGAATTGCTCACTGCTTACTGCCCCACCGATGCCTGCTGCACCCATTCCCGTCACCGTCCTCACCGGCTTCCTCGGAGCCGGCAAAACCACCCTCCTCAACCGGATCCTGACCGAACAACACGGCCGGAAGATCGCCGTGATCGAAAACGAATTCGGCGAGGTCGGCGTCGACAACCAACTCGTCATCCAAGGCGACGAGGAAATCCTCGAGATGAACAACGGATGCATCTGTTGCACCGTGCGCGGCGACCTCATCCGCATCCTCGGGCGCCTGATGAAGCGCAAGGACCGGCTCGACGCCATTCTGATCGAGACCACCGGGCTCGCCAACCCCGCCCCGGTGGCACAGACGTTCTTCACCGATCCGGAGATGAAGGAACAGTTCCGGCTCGATGCCATCGTCACCCTCGTCGACGCCAAGCACGTCCTCCTTCACCTCGACGATGCGCCCGAGGTGTTGAAGCAGATCGCCTTTGCCGATGTCGTGTTGCTCAACAAGACCGACCTCGTCGCCCCCGCCGAACTCGACGCCCTCGAAAAACGCATCCGCCACCTCAACGCCGTGGCCACGGTCCACCGCACCCGGAACGCGGACATCCCGATCGACCGGGTGCTCAACATCGGCGGCTTCAGCCTCGACCGCGCCCTCGCGGTCGACCCGCAATTCATGGCGATGGAGTATCCCTTCGAGTGGGCCGGGGGCTACGAGCTCCCTGCGGGCGACTACCGCCTCGGCATCGGCCACCAGCACAGCGGACACGACCACGCGCACGACCATGAGTGCGGCGACGATTGCGGCCACGACCACAATGAGCTCGACGTCGTCGTCGCGCCCGTGGCGTCGCTCGCCGAACCGGAGCTCGATGCCGCCATCAACACCGCCGTGCAGACGTTTTCCGATTGGGAAAAGATCACGTTGCCCGGTGAGTCCATCGCCGCGGACGGCAAACTTCACCGCCTGAAACCCAAGGACGAACACGGGGACTTTCCGCTCAAAATTGCGACGCCCGGTTCCTACCTGCTCTTCACCGCGCACGATGTGCCCACGCATCTGCATGCCGCGGACGGCAG
>JAUXOH010000206.1 GCA_030682505.1 Candidatus Didemnitutus sp.
ATCGATCAACGCCTGCACATCCTGACGACCAATTAAGTGATGCGCGTGCAGCTTCAGCGTCTCGGAAAGATGGGTGATGAGCACCGAGGACGGATCGACAACCGTGTAGTTGTTCAGCTCGGCGGTCTTCTTCTCGCCTTCGTCGATCCACACCGCGTCGAGGTTGAAAACCGGCTCGCGCGTCGGCATACCGCGCAGGCGCACGTTGCTGCCCGCCACATTCATCGCCATGAAGCGTCCGGGAATCAGGGCGCCCCGCGCCACCGCTTTGCCACGGAGGAGAAACCGATAGTCGTTGGGCTCGAGCTCGAGATTGTCCCGCACGGAAATCGGCGGAACGACGATGCCCTTCTCGCGAGCAAGCGACTTGCGCACCCCGGTGACGCGAGCGAGCAAGTCCCCGCCCATCTTGTTGTCCGCGAGTGAAAGCAGCCCGTAGCCAATCTCGATCGCAAACACATCCACGTCGATGAGCTTGCGCACATCGTCATTGGCGCCGTGGCTGGTGGCCGTGGACACCAATCCACCGGCATTGGTCTCGCCGGGTTTGCCGGAGGCCAAAGTCTTGGTCGCTTTGGCGGCGGTCGCGGCTTCAGCCGCCAAATCGTCTTCTGGTGAGCTCATGGTCTTCGCCAGGACCCCGGCCAATGCCGCAAGGCCAAAGAAAGGAAGGATCGGCATGCCGGGCATGAGCCCAAAGACCACCATACACCCGGAGGCCATCGCCATGGCACGCGGGTAGCGGAAGAGCTGGCCGGTGACCTGCGTGCCGAGATCGTTGCCGTCGGCCGCCCGCGTCACCAAGAGACCGGCGCCAATCGAGATGATCAGCGCGGGAATCTGCGAAACGAGGCCGTCACCGATTGAGAGGAGAGTGAATTTCTGCAGCGACTCGCCCAAGGTCATTCCCATCTGAAAGACGCCGATGGCAAATCCACCCAGCACGTTGACGAGGGTGATCAGGATGCCCGCAATCGCGTCGCCGCGCACGAACTTCGAAGCACCGTCCATCGCGCCGTAGAAATCAGCTTCTTTCTGCACCTTGACCCGGCGGGCAGTCGCCGTGACTTCATCGATGATTCCGGCATTCAGTTCGGCATCGATCGCCATCTGTTTGCCGGGCAGTGCATCCAAAGTGAAGCGCGCCGTCACTTCCGCGATCCGGCCAGCACCCTTGGTGATGACCACAAAGTTGATCAAAACCAGAATCAGGAACACCACTGCGCCGACGATGTAATTGCCTTGAATGACAAAGTTGCCGAAGGACTCGATGATATCGCCCGCATAGCCCTTGCTCAGAATCTGGCGCGTGGAGCTGATGTTGAGCGCCAGGCGGAAGAGGGTCAGGGAGAGCAGGATCGTCGGGAAACCCGAGAACTCCGGTGGATCCTTCACGTAGACAATCGCCAGCAGGACGAGCAACGAGAGCCCGATATTCAGCGCCAGCAACAGATCGATCGCAAACGGCGGCACTGGCAGCACAAGCAACAGCACCGTGCCGAACAACGCCATGGTGAACATCAAGTCCGCGCGCTGCAGAAAGCGGGTGATCGTGGCGTTGGAGGAAATGGGCATGGCTGGATTTAGGCGGCAACGTTCGCCCGGTCACTGCCCGCGCCAGCAAGGCGCCGCGTCTTCAACTGATGGAAATAGTAACGGTGGGTGCGATAGACCACGGCGAGGATCTCGGCGACCGCCTGATAAAGCTCCGCCGGAATGGAGTCCCCAACCTTCCCCATCGCAAACAACAGACGTGCGACGGGCTTGTTTTCGACAGTCGGCACCCCGTGCTCGGCCGCCAGCGCCTTGATGCGCTGTGCAAAGCGGTTCTCGCCCTTGGCCAGGATCACCGGCGCTTTGTCGATGCCCCGCTCGTATTTCAGCGCGACGGCAAAGTGGGTTGGATTCGTGACAATCAGATCGGCGGTCGGCACGGCCGCGAGCATTTGCTTTTGCATAAGCCGCCGAGCCATGCGACGCATGGCGCTCTTTACCTTCTGGTCGCCCTCCGCGTTCTTGTGCTCATCTTTCACCTCTTGGCGTGTCATCATCAGTTCTTTGGAGGTCTTGAACTTTTCCCACGAGTAGCTGACCGCCGCGATCAAGCCGAGGAACAGGAGCAAGCGGCCAAAAAAGGCCGACGACGCCTCGCTCAGGAAGGTCCCTAAATAGGCGGCCTCAACCGGCGCGGTAAACAGGGGATCCTGCAGAAGACTGACCGCGCCGCGATAGAGCGCGTAACTGATTGCGATCAACTTGAGGATATCAAGACCGCTCCGGACGAGCGTCGCCTTCGAAAAAAGCCGCTTGAATCCGGCGACCGGATTGAGCGATTCGAGCTTTAACGTGATTGCCTTCGGCGACAGCTGGAAGCCGCTCTGGAGACCACCCGCCAACATCGCGGCGCCGGCGCAGGAAAGAATCACCGGCATTGCCGTGCTCCCGACCAGCTTGATCGCTTCGACCATCAACAACGGAACCGTGTCGCGATCAACCGTCTCGCGCGGAAAATTCGTGAACATCGTCACCGCATATTCCGCGAGAGCTTGCGCGCTATCGCTCAGCGTAAAAGCCATCGCTCCCAAGGCTGCACCGAGCGTCATCACGACCGTGAGTTCGGGGCTCTTGGCGAATTGACCTTTCTCGGTCGCTTCTTCCAGCCGCTTCCCGGTCGGAAGCTCGGTTTTTTGGTCCTGGTCTTGTTCGGCCATCGGGGCGGGGTTTCATCACGCGTTAAGCAACGCTGATGCCAATCAACCGCCACCGCCCGCTACTGCCTCTGCTTCAACTTTTTAAACTTATTCTAACCTTCTTTGGTCAACGTTGATCCCAAACCCGCTCACGGGGATGAATTCCCGGCAAATTCTGCCGCCCTCACCCAAGTTTCAGCGCAAGGGCAGAATCTCAAGCATCTCCGTCGGCAACGCCGCAAACTCCACGTAGAGATATCGACCGATCAGGGCTCCCGCTCCCGCCAGCAGACCAAGCCCCATCAAGGTGCGCACCGGGAAGGCCAGCACGAAGATATTCATCTTCGGCACCGCTCGTCCCAGCACCGAAAAAGCCAGGGTAATCAAAAAATTGAGCGCGATAAACGGCGCCGCGATCCGCAGGCCCAATTCAATCACATGCGCGGTGTCGCGAGTGATGATCTCGGCTGCCTCGGGTGAGAGACCCGCGTGGCCGGGTGGAGCAAAAGCAAAACTCTTCACAAACGCGCTGATCACCACCATGTGCGCGCCAAACAGGAAAAAGAGCAGCACCGCGAGCGCCGACATAAACGACGCCACCGCCTCGGAACTCATCTCGGGCGTGCCGAAACCGGGCGTCGCCGCGACACCAATTTCCGACGACATGATTCGACCGGCCATTTCAACGGCCGCGAAGGCCATGCGCGTCACGAAGCCCAGCGCCAGACCGAGCAACACCTCCCCCCCCGCAGCAAAAGCCAAACTCCCATGATTGAGCGGCACCTTGGCCTGGGGCACCAAGCCCACGATCATAATGGCAATGCCCATCGCCACGGCGAGCCGGAGCATGACGGGCGGCGGCCGCCCAGCTAGTGAGGGCAATAGCATCACTAGACCCAGCGCCCGGAAAAACACCAGCATCCAGGTGACGAGGTATTCGATGCTCATGGCGGAAACAGCAGCTCGCGGATCGGCCGGAACCGCGCCTTAGTGCGCCAGCGAAGGCATGCGTTGAAACATCGAAATCGCGAACTCGGTCAGACTGCGCAGCAGCCAAGGAGCCAGCAAAACGGACGCGCCGGCCATGGCCACCAACTTGGGGGCAAACGTCAGCGTATTTTCCTGAATCGAGGTAACCGACTGAAACAAACTGGCGATCAATCCCACCACCAGCATGGTACCGAGGAAAGGAGAGACGATATACAAAGCAAAGAGGACGGTGCTTTTGAAAAGGTCGATCGCGAGTTCAGGATTCATGGGGTGAGAGAATTAAAACACGAAGCTCTGGACCAACGACTTCACGATGAGGTGCCAACCGTCCACGAGCACGAAGAGCAACAGCTTGAAAGGCAATGACACCACATTCGGCGGCATCATCATCATACCCAGCGCCATCAGGGTGGACGCGACCAGGAAGTCGATGATCAGGAAGGGCAGGAAGAGCAAGAACCCCATTTGGAAGGCGGTTTGCAGTTCGCTGATGACAAAAGCCGGGATCACGACGCGCATCGGCAGATCCTTGACCGCCGTCGGACCATAGCCACCCAACTGCAGAAAATATTCCAAGTCCCGGGTGCGCGTTTGCTTCAGCATGAAATCCTTCAGGGGGGTAGTCGCCCGATCGAGCGCCTCAACCGAAGTGATCTCCCCTTTGAAATACGGCTGCAGGGCCTCGCCGTTCACCTTCTCGATTACCGGACCCATGATGAAAAACGTCAGGAACAGCGCCAAACCCACGATGATCTGATTCGAGGGGGCACTCGGCACCCCGAGGGCGGTGCGCACAAATCCGAGCACAATCACAATCCGTGCGAAACTCGTCATGAGCAGCACCAGCGACGGCGCCACGGAAAGCAAGGTCATGAGCAGGACAATCTGTACCCCCACGCTCAACTGCGCCGGTTGTTCCGCCCCTTCCAGGTTGATCGAAAGCCGCAGGGGATCGCGCGTCGCTCCGGAAGCGGGCACCGCCGCGGCACCCGTCGTCGCCTGGGTCAATTGCCCCATTTGCGCAGCGAGCGAGGGCGCCGCCGGTTGCTCGGGCGAAACCACTTGCGCCCAGGCCGCGAGGGGCAGGACACCAATCAGCACCAAAGCGACCAGACGAAATCTTGCCACACGCAGGATCATTGAGTTGGATTTCCCGCCTTCCGCTCATCGAGCGGAGTAAGCATTTCAATTCTCCCCGGGCACACCCCGAGCAAGAATTTTCTCCCGTCATAGTCAGCCACGACTAGGAATTGCCGATTCCCGAGCGAGCGACTTTCCGCGATGGCCAATTTGCGGGCCAGCCCACCAGCACCGGAAGGTCCCTTGCGTTGGCGCCACAACATCCAGCCTCCGATTCCCGCAGCCGCGGCCGCAAGCAACATGATGGTGTTCTTCGAACCACCCGGCTTTCCGGCGGCTGCTGGCAATTCCGGCGTCGCCGCGGTACGGGGATAAATGAGATCGGCCTCCGCGGCTTTCTCCTCCGCCCTGACCCCAGCCGAGAGAAACAGCGCGCCCGCCAGACAGGCCAGGCGGGAGAAACGAGGAAGCG
>JAUXOH010000209.1 GCA_030682505.1 Candidatus Didemnitutus sp.
GCAAAGCCCGCGACCGCCTGCATGATGCACTTGAGACAAAGCTGGTCGGCTCCGTCGTTAAATTGGATGCGATTCGCCAGTGGATTCACGAAGCCGTACGCCACGAAAATCCCAAGCAGCGTGCCGGTGAGGGCGGCCGCAACTTTCATCCCGACCGCTTCGGGTCCTTCCGCGATCGCGGACATCGTGTTGATGATGCCGAGCACGGCCGCGACGATGCCGATGCCCGGGAGTGAGTCGCCCACCAGTTGGAGCAAGTGCACCGGATGTGCGGCTTCCTGCACTTTCGCGCGCAGTTCGGCATCCATCAGGGATTCGAGCTGGTCGGGCTTGATCTTGCCATCAATGACCGGCTTGAGGCCATTGCACAAAAACTGTAAACGCTCCGGGTGTCCCAGGAGCGACGGATACCGTTGAAAAATGGCACTTTGGGGCGGGTCCATCACGTGCTCCTCAAGCGCAATGAGGCCGTTGCGTCGACCGGTCATGAACAGTTCGTAGAGTAACTTGAGGAGATCGAAATAATCCTGCTTGCCCGGCGACTTGCCCGTGATCGCCGCTTTGATCTTGTGCATGATCTCTTTCAGGATGTGGCCGGGGCTGGCGATAATGAGCACGCCTGCGGCCACCCCGAGAATGACCACAAACTCGGATACGTGCATCAGCACCATGGGATTTCCGCCGGCGATCATAAAACCGCCGAGCGTCGAGGCCATGACCACAAATGCTCCGAAAAGAACTAACATGAGAAGATCAACGAGTTAGCTCAACGGTTGCGCGCGCGACCGATGAATGCGCGCAGTCCAAGGATGGTCTGGGAGTGGATTTGGCAGATGCGCGACTCCGTCAGACCGAAAACGGCAGCGATTTCGGCGAGGCGCATGTTTTCAAAGTAATACATGGCAAGTATCTTCCGTGGTATATCGGGCAGTTCCGCCATCCGTTGAGTGAGAATTTCGAGCAATTCCTGTTTCTCCAAGGTTTCACGCCCGGTCGTGTCTGATTCATCGGCCAACAACTCATGGAGCGAAGCGCCTTCGGACTCCTCACCGTCCGCATGCTGGTCGAGCGCGATAAACGTCACCGGACGGGACTCTTCCAGCCACTTGGCATACTCCGAGTGACTGATTCCCATCTCGGCACAGATTTCATCCTCGGTCGCCGTGCGGCCGATTCGCTGTTCGAGCGTGTTGATCGACTCCTTCATCTTGCGGGCCCTCGCCCGGGTGCGACGTGGGCACCAATCCATGCGACGAAGTTCGTCCAGCACGGCGCCGCGAATGCGCATCGCCGCATAACCGGCAAAGGTGTTGCCCTGCTCCGGATCGTATTTGCGCACGGCCGCGAGCAGTCCGGTAACGCCGACACTATAGAGATCGTCGGCATCAATGTGCGGGGGAAGAGTCAGTTTAATCCGGTCCACCACGTTGCGGACCAGGGGCAAAAAGCGCACGATAAGTTCCTTCTCATCGACTGCGCCCGAAGTTCCCGCATAGGCGCGCCAAGCGGCCGTTGCAGGAGGAGGAGTAGCGGCATCCGTGCCGTGTGCGGTGACAACGGCGTTTTTCATGACTTCAGGGGTAAGATTTCGGGTTGGTTAAGTTTGGCCTCGGCCACCGCGGCGCGTTGCCGGGCAACCAACGTATCGTGCAAGCCCGCTAGGAGCACTGTCCATAGCCAGCGAAAGAGCAGCGCACCGACAAGGCAGCCGATGGCGCCATCAAGGAAGACCCGATCGGGACCACGCTGCATCCAGAACGCGGTTCCGGCAGCGAGGGTGAATCCGAGCAGACCTCCCAGTAAAAAGATGTATCTCATGATCAGGCAGCAGTGTTGAAGGTGTTCGAGACGGCGATTTCGCCATCTTCATCGGCATCGCCCGGAGTGAGCACGGGCTCAGCCGCCGGTAAAGTGCGTCGAGCAACCGCATCCGCGGCATCCAGCTCCATGTCTCCGGTCAGCGACGAACCGGTGGCAAGAAACAGCGGCTCGAGTTCTCCCTCGATCAGGTAGTCCCAGAGCCGGCCCCATTGCGTGACTTCGTCAAGATGCGTGAACACGACGTGCGTTGCTCCGAGCTCCCGGCCTGCGGCGTAACCCGCACGCAAGGCGGCGTGATCGTAAGCGGCATTGAGCACGAGCACCCGTTGCTCGATCCGCTCCCGCTCCAAGAATTGCCGAATCGGTTCGTTCTCCGCCGGATTCCGCAGCGAAATGCCGGGCAGATCGAAATAGACAAAGCCACCCGGTGTGGCGGGTTCCGTGGAAGCGGGGAAATGGGCCATCGGCACGCCGAGCGCCTCGCAAAACACCGGCAATTGGCCGGTTGGGTTGGGCCGATCAAACTCCGCCGTGATCACATGGCCCGACCGCGCGCGGCGAAAAACATCCGCGGCAAGCCACTTGCAGAGTGCCGTCGTGCGGCCCACGCCGGGCGTGCCGAGAAATGCGGCTCGACGCAACGGCACGTCAAGCGACTTGCGCGCTCCAGCGAGTTCGCGCAGGTGATTGCCGGTTTCAACCAGGGCCCGGTGAAGCGGCAGGGTTGAAATCGTCGCCCATTCTGAGGATTGTTGCAGCCGGGCAAGCAGCGCCTCCGAGAATCCGGAGCGGCGAAGCAAGGTCGTCAAATCCATCTTGGGACTGCGCAGGGAGGAACGCGCGGAGCGCACCCGTCCAGCTGCGGTTTCTCCATCGGTCGGCGCCAATTCGCTTTCCCGCATCGGCTCGTTCTCGCCCGCCGACATCGACGCGGGCACTTCGGATTCCACGATCTGCGCAATGACCTCGAGCTTGGGCGCCGAGAACAGACCGCGGATGCCAGTCGCCTCGACATTGCGCACGGACAACACCCGGGCGTTCTCGCCCAGCTGTTCGCGGATCACCCGGGCTGCGTCATCCGCGCTGCTGACGACAAAACGAAAGCAGGCGCCGGGGGTGGTGGGAATGGAAGCAGGTGCTGACATGGATAAATTATTAGGCCGCGGCTTTCACTTCGGTGCGGATTGCGGATGCCGGAGCGGTGATGATGCCGGCATTCTCGATCTCGGTTGCCGCCGGGAGTTCCTGAAACGAAAGCACGGTGAGGCGCGGGAAGGACGGTTCGAGGAACCGCTTGAGGGGCAGACGGATCTCCGCTGAGACCACGAGCACTGTCGCCAGGCCCTTGGCCACCATGTCATTGGTGCGGCGGGTAAGTTCTTCAATCAGGTGCCGGCCCGTTGTCGGATCCAACGCAAGGCCCACATCCGTGGCCGAGCGATGCACCTTGCCGTTGAGCAGCTGTTCCAGACGGGGATCAAGGGTCAGCGCCTTGAGCACGCCCGGCTTGCATTCAAATTCCGGCACAAAATAGAGCCCAAGGCGGCGGCGTACGAGTTCGCTCAGATCATCGGGATTCTTCGACAGCGCCGCAAAGTCGGCGATACCTTCGAGCACGAGGGGCAGATTGAGAATCGCGACATTTTCGCGCAGCAAATTCTGCAGCACGCGCTGAATGACGCCGATGTTGACCAAGTCGGGCAACAACTCCGCCACCAAAGCCGAGTGCGAGCCTTTGACGTGATCGATCAACGCCTGCACATCCTGACGACCAATTAAGTGATGCGCGTGCAGCTTCAGCGTCTCGGAAAGATGGGTGATGAGCACCGAGGACGGATCGACAACCGTGTAGT
>JAUXOH010000218.1 GCA_030682505.1 Candidatus Didemnitutus sp.
GAAAAGAGTCACCGCATGCGCCGGCGCGCGAAAATGATCGGCCACAAGTGAAGCAATGCGGCCCCGGCCACCGGTGACGTAAATGCGCTGGGTTGTCGGCGGGGACATGGATCAGGACAGTGCCACCGTGCGGTAGAAACAGGCAAGCACCTCTGCGCTCCGCCGCCAACTGAAACGGGCTGCCGCCACCGCCACCGCTCCCTCCGCCAGTCGGGCGGAAAGCGCCGGGTCGCGGCGCAGTTCGACGATGGCGGCTGCGATGCCCGCGGCATCTGCCTGGTCGAGCACATAGGCGTCGACCCCGTGACGGAGGGTGGCGCCCAGGTTGGTGCGCGGGAGCACGACCGGCCGACCGAGGGAAAAGAATTCCGGGAGTTTCGACGGGAAACGGTAGTTGTTGAATTCATCGGGCACTCCGGGCTGAACGAAGATGTCCGCCAAGGCCATCAGCGGCGGCAGGTGCCGATGATGGGAGATCAACCCGAGCGACAGCACGAAGGGGGCGACGCGAGCGGCGAGGTCACCCAGAAAATCGATCCGGTCGAGTCCCGCGCGCAGCAGCATGACGGGGTGGCCGGAACGATTGAGGTCGAGCACCGCCTGATAGAGTTCACGCATTTCGGCCGCGTTGGCGGTGTGGACGTTGCCATGATAAAACAGCACGGTCGTTCCCGGCGCCAGATGCAGGGTGTCGCGGAACTCCGCGGGAATCGCGCGCGGGAAGAACCAGCGTCCATCCATGGCCGGCGAAATCGTGGCGCAGGGTTTCCCCGCCGGCACGAACTCGCGGAGCTGATCGAGAATGACGGTGACACCGTCACAGCCGGAGAGAAAACTCCGGCCGCGCCGAGGATGGGACAGATCGGTCGGCACGAGGCGATCGAGCTCGGCCTCCGGCAGTCGGTTGATCTCGGACACCGAACGGCCAAGCGACAGGGAGAGCAGGTGCTGCTCATTGTCTTCCAGATGCACAAGGACACGCGACCGGTGGCGCGAGCGAAGTTTTGCCACCAGCACGCGCACGTTCTCGCGGGTGGTCCAGGCATGGATCACGTCTGGTCCGCGCTGGTTCGGAAAATCGGGATCGTTGGCTGCCTGGGCATGGGTCAAACCGCGGAACAAGGGCCGGTCCAAATGGGAAATTGTCCCAGGATCATGGGCGACTGCGACCGCACAGGAATGTCCCGCCGCGACCAGTTCGTCCGCAAGCGCGGCGACATGGAGTGCGCTGTTGGCGGCAAAACTGCCGGGAAGAACAAAAAGAATGTTCAGGGGAGTCTCCGCGGCGCACGCCGGGGCTCCTTCTCGGGGGAGGCGGTTGGACTCCAATCCAATCCGATCCGCAGTGAGATCCAGCTCCGCTTCGTGATTTTCGTCCGTGGCAACGCTGAACGTGACCTTGGTGCTGCCGAGGACGGTCCGGCCGTCGGCCAGGCGTGCGCGCACCCGAACGGGACCGTGGCCGGCCACGAGGAAATCCTCGCTGACAAAACCGGCGCGCGGAGCATGGGCCACCGTGGGAAAGGCGGCTGCAACATCGCGGCGGGGTTGGTCGAGCAGGCAGGCATGGTTGCGATGACCATAGCGCAACGTCAACTCCACCACCGGCGAAGCTGCGTCAAGGGCCCAGCCCCCCACCTTGACGCGGTCGCGCAGCCTGCCTGCGCTGATCGGTTCATCGAGCACCGCGACAAACGGGACAGACTCGACCGCGATCGTCAGCTGTTTGAAAACCTGCCAGCCGCCGCCATGGATTTGGGCCTCGAAACGGCCCAGATGAATTCCGACCGGCAAAGTTCCCTCGATGGCAAATCCGCATTGTGCGGCCGCAGGCTCGGCAGGCAGCAGGGCCGGCACATCGGATCGAGGAAGCCGGTTGGTCATGGGAAGAATGCCGGTATCCGTGACCAGCCGGACGGATGGGGCGGCGGCCATGCCTTCCGCCACGCACCAGCCGACCAAGGAAAGTTTTCCACCGACGGCACGCAAGGGACGCGAGGATTCGACCTCGCCGTGCAGGACCGGGGCATTCATGCGGAAGGATCGGCGGACTTTCCTCCGCCGGACCGGAGCCAGGCCGTCCACCGCCAGCTGCGGGATGATTTTATCGAGGACAGTTCAGCGTCAATGACGCGAAGAGCCGACTCGAGCCGTTGAGCGGAAGCCTGCGCTTGGTCCGCCCGGGATGTGGCATCGGCCAGTGCGGCGCGGGTTGATTCGAGCTCCTGTCCCGCCAGCCGGTGGGCCTGCTCGAGGTTCTCCCACTGGGCCGTGCGGCCGGCCAGAACTTTTTCCAGATGACTGGCTTCGTCGAGCTTGCGATCGGCCAGAGACTGGGCCGCGGGAACAAGCTGCTCCAATTCGGCCAGTCGGGGCTTCAACGCGTCGCGCTCATCCTCCAGTTCCATGATGCGCACTTGGGCCAGAATAAGCTGCTGGCGAAGGCGGGGGACAAGGTCGGACGGTTCCGTCGGAACGGGCTTCATCGGTGGGGACAACTCAACGCCGCACCCGACGGGAAGTGAAGCCAATAGTCGGGATCAGAGGGTGTAGCCCGCGGCGGCTGCGTCGTTGGCAAACATCTTCACGGTATCAAGGGAAAGGGCGGTCAAGTCCATGCCGAGCAACTTGGCGGCCTTGGCCAGGATGTCGTGTTGCACGGTGACAATGTGGCAACCGCTTTGCTCGGCCTGCACGATGTTCAACACCTCGCGGACACTTGCCCACAGCAACTCGGCTCTGGGTTGGTCGGCGAGGATGATCCGGCTTTCGCGCATGATCGGCATCGGGTCCACGCCCGTGTCGGCAATCCGGCCCGCGAAAATGGATACCACCGAAGGCACCGCGGGATTGAGTGCGGCGGCCACCGCTCGCACCTGGGTGAGGGCGAGAATGGCGGTGATGTTGAGTTGCACGCCCAGCTCGGCGAGTTCCCGGATGAGCGGGACCGCCGACTCGGACCGCGTATTCGTGACGGGAATCTTCACATAGACGTTCTTGCCCCAGCCGGCGATCTTGAGGGCCTGGCGTTTCATCTCGGGAAAATCGTCGGCAAAGACTTCGAGGGAGATGGGCTTGGCGGTGACGGTCTGGAGAATGTCCCGGGCGAAGGCCTCGTAGTCGCTGATCCCGGCTTTCTTCATCAGGGTGGGGTTGGTGGTCAGCCCCTTGATGTAGGGTTTCGCGTAGAGGTCGAGAATCCCGGCCCGGTCCGCACCGTCGGCATAGATTTGAACCTGCAGGGAATTCAGCGTCAGCATACGGCAAGTCAGGTAACCGCGAGCGGTCGGGCAAGGATAATCCCGGCGGCTTCGGCCAGCGACCGGGCGGTGAAGTCGGGGGTTTGACGCAACTCCTCGGCATAGCCCCGATCAAGAAAGATGGTGCGGCAGCCGGCGGCCCGCCCGGCGTCGATGTCGCGCCAACGATCGCCAATCATCCAGCTCCGACCGAGGTCAAGCCGGAGGGTTTCCGCTGCTCGAAGCAGCATGCCCGGCGCGGGTTTGCGCAGGGGGGAGGGAGGAGTCGTCTGTCCGGCATCATAGCAAACCTCGAG
>JAUXOH010000224.1 GCA_030682505.1 Candidatus Didemnitutus sp.
GCCTCGCCGGTTGTTTTCTGGGCCAGCCGGGGCAAACGAATGGTGTCGCCGGGTCCGATGATGCTCGTGTCCGGTTTCAGAAAACTCGCCGGTTCGGCCGTGGGGGCGGACTCGTTCAGCTCGGCGGCGTGGGCCCGGTAGTTGAGGCCGATGCCCCAAATCTTGCGCGGACGACGATAGAGGGGAGCAAACTTGGCGGACTCGAACGGAATCGCGGCCCGCGCCAATGCGACCGGCAGGTTGTTCCTTGTGTCGTCATGCCACCGGTGCACCTCGTCGAGGGTTTGCGTCGTCAACAACCCGAGCAGGTCGGCGGGCCAAGTCTGCGCCACCTGCTCGGCGATCGCGCGGACCGGTACGAACCCCGCCGGCAAGAGCACGCAGGCAACTTCTGATTGTTCGAGGAGGAGGGTGGCGAGTTTCATCCTGAGTGGGCACGAGGATTGCCGGGTGGGGGCGAACGACAATCGCTTTGTGCGGAATTTCGCGCACGCAACGGCCGGCGGGAAATTCCGGGATTGCGACCGTCGCCTTCCGCGACTCCCGTGGGGACGTCACCTCCTCGACCATGCTCGCTCCCGCCCCCGCGTTCACTGGCGTCATCCCGATTCTGGCCACTCCGTTCTACGACGACGAGTCGATCGATCTCGTCTCGCTTGACCGCATGATTCGGTTCTTTGGTGGTCTGGGGGCGAATGGATTCACGGTGCTCGGCGTGTTGGGCGAGGCGAACCGGCTGATCGATGCCGAGCGAACCCAGATCATCCGCACGGCGGTCGCCGCGGCGGGCGGGAAGCCGGTCGTCGTGGGCACCAGTCATGCCGGCACGGCGGCGACGATCATGCACACCCGCGAGGCGGCCGACCTCGGTGCGGCTGCCGTGATGATCGCACCCCCGAAGCAACCGGTGCCGAGTGACGTCGTGGTGTTTGAGTATTTTCGCCGCGTGGTGGAGGCCTCACCCCTCCCCGTCGTGGTGCAGGATCACCCGCTGTCCACCGAGGTGCATTTGTCGGTGCCGCTGCTGTTGCGACTGGCGAATGAGCTCCCGGGCGTGGCCTGCATCAAGGCCGAGGCCACACCGAGCCCGGCCCGGATTGCGGCGCTCAAGGCGGGGATCAAGCGACCCGACGTGACGGTGCTCACCGGTCTCGGCGCGCTCTATGGTTACTTCGACCTGGAACATGGTTCCGACGGCTTCAACACGGGCTTCGCCTTTCCGGAGGTGTTGCAGGCCTTGGTCGCACGCGTGCGGGCGGGTGACACCGAGGGCGCGTACCGGATTTATGCGCGCTACCTGCCACTCATCGTGTTCGAGCAACAGCCGGGCGTGGCGATTCGCAAAGAGATCCTTCGATTGCGCGGCCTGCTCGCGTCGAACCGTGTTCGCCATCCGGCGGCGACGATCGACGTGGGCACCACCTCGCAATTGCACCGGCTGATCGAGGCGGCCTTTTCCGGCCAAAATCTTGCCGAACCGATTCAGATCGACGGGTGACGGGCGCGCCGGACGGAGCCGGGTAAAAAATCGGCGATGACGTACGTGGAGATTGACGACCAGCGGGTGGGGGTGTTGGGTCCGGCTTGCCTGTAGGGGTGTCTTCCGCGGAAGACTGAGATTGCGGCTCGCTCGGCTGCTCGACCCTTGGAACCTGAACGGATCATGCCGACGAAGGAAACAGCAGGCGCCGCAAATGCGCCAGGGGGCGCGTGGCGCCCCTTCGCTCGGGAGTTCGTTGGGGTTCGGGCAATTCCCCATGCCATTCCCAATTCGAATTTTCTCCCTCCTTCTCTTTCTGGCCGCATTCACGGTCGCGGGAGCCCAGATAATTCCGGAGGAGGCCGAAACCACTCCCGACCAAGCCCTCGATCTCGCACCGCTGCGGGTCACGGCCGATCTTTGGTCGACGCCGCTCGACCGGATTCCGGCCAGCGTCACGGTTTACGATGCGCCGACGCTGCAATCGGCGGCTGTGCGCCACTTTGGCGATCTGGCCGACCAGATTCCGAATTTCACGTGGACCGGCGGCAGCTCCCGGCCGCGTTACTTCCAGATTCGCGGGGTCGGAGAGAACTCCCAGTTCGAGGGCGAAACGCCGGATTCCGCCGTGCGTTTCCTCGTCGATGATTTTGATTTCACCGGCCTCGGCACGCTCGGCAGCACGTTTGACGTGAGCCAAGTGGAAGTGTTGCGCGGTCCCCAAGCGGGGGCCTTCGGCGCCAACGCCGCCGGCGGCGTCGTGCAGCTCGTGACGAATGCGCCGACTCCCTTCTGGACGGGTCGTGTCGAGACGAGTGTGGGGGAGGATGCGTTGCGTTCCGGAGGTATCGCTTTGGGCGGTCCCCTTCTCGCGGGCGATCCGGAAAAATTGATGATGCGTTTCGCCGTGCAACAACACGCCAGCGACGGTTTTCGCCACAACCTCACGCTCAATCGCGCCACCAATGCCCGCGACGAATTCACGGCGCGGTTGCGCCTGACCTGGAACGCAAGTTCGGCGTGGCGCTGGGAGGCCGGGCTGCTGTTTTCCGACGTGAACAACGGCTACGACGAATTCGCGCTCGATAACAATGGCTGGGCCACGTTCAGCGACCAACCCGGTCGCGATGAACAGCGCTCGACCGCGGCCAGCCTGCGCGGCACCTACCGCGGTTGGTCCCACACCCAACTCACCTCCGTGACGAGCGCCACGTGGGTGGATTCGCGCTATAGCTATGACGACGATTGGACGGCCGCATCGTACCGGGGTTTCAGCGATCTGCACCGTGACCGCTCGGTCTTCAACCAGGAGCTGAGGCTCGACTCCGAGCCCGGGCGGCGCGCCCTGAACTGGATCAATCGCTGGACGCTCGGCGCCTACTTCACGCGCACCGAGGAGCAGAGCACCTATCGGAATGAAGATCCGGGTAATTTGCGCGGCCTCGACTCCGATTACGAGGCTACGGGCACGGCGGTCTTTGGTCAGGTCGCACACGACTTCACGCAACGCACGCGCGCGATTTTCAGTCTGCGCGCCGAGCGCGTCGCGGTGGCAGGCGAAGGCACCAAGTCGCGCTTGCGCAAGAGTCGCGGCACCCACGACCCGGTCGTGACGCTCCGGCCGCGTTTCGACGACACGCTGTTTGGCGGCAAGATCACCTTCGAGCATTCCTTGAGTGAGCGCGCGCTCGCGTTTGCGTCGCTGACGCGCGGCTACAAGGCGGGCGGCGTCAATCTCGATGCGCGCATCAACCCGGCGTCAGATCCGCTCACCTATGGCACGGAGCAACTGTGGAATTATGAGATCGGTCTGCGCGGCAACGGTCTCGACCAGCGCTTGCGCGGTGAGATCACCGTTTTTCATCTCGTGCGCCAAGACACGCAGGTGCGCGACTCCGCCGGTTTCGGCGGCAACTACCGTTTTTTCACCGACAACGGCAACGGTGCCCGTGTGACCGGGCTCGAAGCGTCCGCGAGTTTCGAAGTCACCAGCGATTGGACGCTCCGCGGCTCGGTGGGATTGATGGATTCCGAGCTGGATCGCTTCACCATCGCCAACGGGAATCCGGGCGGCGGCCGCCGACTCGCGAACACTCCGCGTTCCGGCTACACGTTGGGGACCCGCTACCGCGCGCCGAGTGGGTTCTTCGCGAGCGCTGAACTGGTGGGGCGCGCTCGTCAGTTCGATTCCAACAACCACGACGAAGCGCGGCGCGCCTTCCGGATCGTCAACGCCACCCTCGGTTACGAATGGCACGACTGGACGATTGCACTCTGGAGTCGGAATTTGTTCAACGAGCGCTACGAGAAGCGCGTGTTTTATTTCGGCAATGCGGACCCCGACTATCTCGAGACCCGCTATGAGGACCGCGCCGACCCGCGCCAGATCGGGGTGAGCGTGGCCCTG
>JAUXOH010000225.1 GCA_030682505.1 Candidatus Didemnitutus sp.
TACAACCGCTACCGCAAACACGCCTCCCTCGGGTATCTGAATCCCATGCAGGCGGAGGCGAAATTTTTGCCCCCCATGGGGGGCAACGAACAACCCAGTTGCCTATCCCGCAACTAAACCCATAAACATCAAATCAAGAGAAGACCGTTTCCCGCAAACTCAGGCCACATCACAGTCAACGGGAGAGGCATGTCCTCCAACTCGTCGCGCAAGGCTACAGTACCAAGGAGGTCGCAACGGTTCTTCGCCTGAGCGTGAAGACCGTGGACAAATACCGAACGTCCGTGATGCAGAAACTCGGGGTGCATGATGTCGTGCGCCTCATCCACTGCGCCATTCGCATGGGTTACGTGAACGTCGGTTGACGCGCGGATATTGGGCAAAGAAGTAGGGTTTCGACCGATCCCTGGGCAAAGGAATTGTCGGGGCAGGCGAGGTCGCTGGCCGCTCCATGGGCCGTCGTAGCGCAGAATTTGCGATGGGGCATTAGTTCCGGGCAATCGAGGCATCGAGGATGGCAATCCATGCTTAGACGCACGCTTGACCCTAGCTTATGATCTCAGGTTCAACCCATGAAAACGAAGCGACTACGACTGCCGGCCAAGGTCGCGTTGGGGTATGCCATCGGCGCGGGGTTGTGGATCTTGGCTTCGGACGGGGTCTTGGGATGGCTCAATGACTCCGGGGTCGAGGGCAGAGACCTTGGCACGCTCAAGGGACTCGGCTTCGTCGGAGTGACCTCTGGATTGCTGTTCGGGCTGCTGGTCAAGCTGCAAGCTCGCCAAGAGCGCACCCGCCAAGCCTTGGACGAGCAGGAGCGAAGATGGAGACTGGCCCTTAGCGCGGTGGGCGACGGCGTTTGGGAATCGGATCGGGACATGCGGGATTCCCGGATTTCGGACCAATGGCAAGCCACGCTCGGCTATGGCGAGGGCGAAATCGGGTCCTCCATGAGGGATTGGGCGGGGCTGATCCATCCGGATGACCGCTTGCGGGAGGCGGAGGCTTGGCAGGGATGTTTTGCGGACGGGGAAGGTGTTTATCGCTGCGAATATCGCGTGCGGGCCCGGGACGGCGGCTGGCGTTGGGTGCTCGCCCGCGGGCGTCTGGTCGATACTCCGGATTCGCCAGCGATCCGGCGGTTAATTGGCATCCATACGGATGTGACGGCGCAAAAGGAGGCGGACCTGGCGTTGCGCGAAGCAGCCGTCCGATATCGGACCCTGTTCGAGGCGAATCCCAACCCGATGTGGGTCTACGATGTGGAAACTCTGGCGTTGCTCATCGGCAATGAAGCCGCCCTGAAGAAATACGGCTATTCGCGCGAACAGCTCACGGGCATGACGCTGCGCGACCTACGGGACCCGAAGGACGTGCCGTTGCTGCTTGAGTTCCTTCGCGACCTGAAGGGTGCGGTTTATGGCTCCGGCCCCTGGCGACACCGCCGTGCGGACGGTTCCCCCCTGTCGGTCGAGATTACCTCCCATGAAATCGACTGGGAGGGCCGACGGGCGCGCATCATCCTTGCCCATGATGTCACTGGCGAGGAATCGGCGCGCCTGGACGTGGCGAAAAGCGAGGAAAAATTCCGCGGGATCTATGAAGCGGCGCACGATGCTATCCTCCTGCTCGACGGGCGAAACTGCTTCGCGGACTGCAATACCCGGGCCTTGGAGCTGTTCCGGGCCGACCGTTCCGACCTCGTCGGCCAATACCCTTGGATCTTGTCACCGTTGGTTCAACCCGCGGGAGGGCGGGGGCTCGAGCATTACCTAGGGCAACCGCCCGTTCGTCAGGGAAAATTGCGGGCGCCGTTCGCTTGTCGTCTTCGGCGGATTGACGGCTCGGAATTCGATGCGGAGATCACCTTGAGTTCACAGGAAAGCGGATCCGCGACTCTGCAACTGGTGATTGTCCGCGATGTGACCGACAGAAAAAAGACCAAGGCGCAGCTCGACCTGCTGCAAGCCGCGCTCCAGGCGGCACCCGTGGGTTGGCTCATCACCAACAAGACCGGACTGATCGAATGGGCGAACCCTGCATTTACCAGCATGACAGGATATGCGCTGGACGAGGTGATTGGAAGGAATCCCCGGCTATTTCGCTCCGGGGAACATTCGAACGAGTTCTATTCGGAAATGTGGCGCACGATCATGTGCGGGGAAGTCTGGCGGGGTGACCTGCACAACCAGCGCAAGGACGGGTCGCTCTACCACGAACACATGGTGATCGCGCCGGTGCGGGACGACCGGGGCGAGATCGCGCATTTCGTCGCGATGAAACAGGACATCACCGTGGAGCGCCGTCTGGAGCAGCAGCTCGTGCGGGCCCAGCAGTTGGAGAGCATCGGGTTGCTCGCCAGCGGCATTGCGCACGATCTGAACAACGTGCTCGCCCCCATTGTTCTCGGAGTGGACCTCCTGAAGACTGAGCCGATGAATCCGGAGGCCCGGACGCGGCTTGAACTCGTGGGGAGAGCCGCGCGTCGAGGCGCTGGGGTGGTAAAACAACTCCTGACCTTCGCACGGGGCGGTGACGGTGAGCGGGCGAGTGTGCAGCTGCGCTATCTCGTGAAGGAGGTCGCGCAATTGACGCGGGAAACTTTTCCCCCGGAGATCGAGATCGAGGTCGTGGCCGACGATGGCGTGCCGCCGGTCTACGGGGATGTCACCCAGATCCACCAAGTGTTGTTGAACCTCGCGATCAACGCGCGCGATGCGATGCCGCAGGGCGGCCGCCTGACCTTTGGCCTGCGTCGGGTGCAAATGGACGCCGAGAAAGTGAAGCTTTCGCCGGGTCTGAAGGAGGGGGGCTACCTCGAACTTTCAGTGAAGGATACAGGGACGGGCATCACCGAGGACGTCATGGCTCATTTGTTCGATCCCTTCTTCACCACGAAGCCGCAGGGCAAGGGAACGGGACTGGGTCTGGCCACGGTCTATGGCATCGTGCGCGGTCACGGAGGGGAGGTGGAAGTCGCCACCCGGGTGGATCGTGGCTCGACGTTCCGCGTGCTCCTGCCGGAATACTCGATTTCGACGGTGCCGGTTCCATCCGTCTCTGAGGGCAGCTCCGCCTGGCAAGGAGAGGGAAGATGGGTGCTCGTGGTGGACGATGAGGAAGCGATTCGGACGGTGGTGAAGGAGATATTAACGCGTCGCGGGTTCAAGGTGGTGACCGCGGCCGACGGGGTGCAGGCCTTGCAGTTGTTTCTGCTGCGTCCGAAGGACTATGCCGTGGTAATCGTGGACATGATGATGCCGCGGATGAATGGCGCGGTGCTCGTGGGGGAATTGCGAGCGCAGGTGCCTGAGCTGCCGGTCATCCGCTGCTCCGGTCTGGCAGAGCAACTGCGCGAAGCTGAGCCAGCTGCTCCGCAACGCGGGTTTGAGGCCTTCTTGTCCAAACCTTTTTCCGCGGAACAACTGTTGTCGACGCTCGAGCGGGCGTGCGCGACGAGGTCGGCCCAGGATTGAACCCCGGGAAAGATCCGTCGCCGACGCAGCGACTCGACTCGGCCGGCTTCCTCGTTGCTGACGGGCTTGAAGTCCGACCGACCGTAACGCTGGGTGGATGCCGGGTCGGAGGGATTGTGCCGGTAGCGGTCAACGCCCCGGCAGAGGCAGGTCTTGAAATTTGGATTCACCGTCAGGTCGTTCTTCACCTCGGTGCCGGAGGAGCGGATGGTGAGACCGGCGCGCCGGCGGTCCGACGGATTGGCGGGCGAACCGTCGATCGCCCGGTCGTCGTGCAACGAGCATTCGCCGGCCTTGAGCCGCCCTTGCACGGCAGTGTCGGCGCTGAAATCGCTGCCATCTTCCAGTTCGAGGGTCAGGACGAACGTGGTTTCGGGGGAACGCCGGTGCTTGATCACGCCGCCGCGGTGGGAACCGGGGATGAGCGCAATGCCGCCGGTGACCTCGTCGACATCGTCAAACGCGAGCAAGACGGTGACCGAGTTGTGGAGTGCCATCGGTCCAAAGGAGGAGTCCTGGTGCCAGCCGACGGTGGAAGGGCTGCGCGGGTCCTTGATGAAAAAGTTACTGGCCCAGCCGTAAGAATCGAGGGCAGGCCGAGGAGGTAACCGTTGTCCCGATAGAATTGCTTTTGAGGCGCTGACAGAACGTGACTGGAATCCATGGGGTTGGGGTAGGGCCGGTGAACTTGGCGGGTTTGCGGGGCCGGGGTGTGATTTTTGTGGATTTTTCTCCCGAGTTATGGCTTTTAGGCCACTCGGTTTTGGATGCTTAGCTCAGTTGGTTAGAGCACCTGCTTCACACGCAGGGGGTCACTGGTTCGAGTCCAGTAGCGTCCACCATTTTCGATCTCCGGCCGGATCGCCCGGCGCGGATCACGAGTTCATCTCGGGCAGCGTCGCGTGCGTGACTTCGGAGAGCGTGGTCATGCCCAACAGGGCTTTCTTCAGGCCATCGTAGCGCAAGGTGCGGTAGCCGGTACGGTGGGCCTCGGTCATCAGCTCAGCTGACGAGGCGCGGCGATTGATCAGGTCGCGCATGGTTTCCGAGACTTCGACAAATTCGTGCAACCCGAGCCGGCTGTGGAAGCCCGTGCCGTAACATTGGGGGCATCCGCGCCCACGGTAGAGGTTCACGCTGACCGCCGCGGGATTGTGAAAAAACGGAGCCAACTCCTCGGGAGTCGCCGGATACGATTCTTTGCACGCGACACAAATCCGCCGGACCAAGCGTTGGGACAATACGCCCATGGTGGTCGGTGCCACCAGGTAAGGCTCGACGCCGATTTCAACCAGTCGCGTCACGGCCTGCAGCGAGTTGTTGGCGTGCAGCGTGGTCATGACGAGGTGGCCGGTGAGCGCTGCCTCGGTCGCGATGCGCGCCGTTTCCAGGTCGCGGATTTCGCCGACGAGGATGACGTCGGGGTCCTGCCGCAGGATCGTGCGGAGCACGCGACCAAAATTGAGGCCGATCTCGGCATTCACCTGATGTTGGTTCACGCCGGGGAGACGGATTTCCACCGGGTCCTCGATGGTGACGAGATTGAGGTCGGGTCGGTTGATCTCCGCGAGGCACGCATAAAGCGTGGTGGTCTTGCCGCTGCCGGTGGGACCGCAGACAATCAGGATGCCGTTCGGGGTGAGAATGACCCGGCGCAGCGCCGAACGCACCGAATCCGACAGGCCAAGCGTGCCCATTCGGGGCGGTCCGCCGGAAACGGGCGAGCCGAGCAAGCGGATCACGCCCTTTTCGCCGTAAAGACTCGGCAGCGTGGAGGTGCGGAACGCGGGGCGCGTGCCACCGAACTCGATTTCGAAGGCGCCGTCCTGTGGCAGCCGTGACTGCGTGATATCGAGCTTGGAGAGCACCTTGAGCCGGACGAGCAATCCTTCATGAACCGCGCGCGGGACGGACAGGATTTCGCACATGTCGCCATCGACGCGGAAGCGCACGCGAGCTTCGTCCGGACCCGGCTCGAGATGGATGTCGGAGGCCCGGCGGCGAAAGGCGGTCAACAACAGGCTGTTGAACAGCTCCTGCACGGCCTCGTTGTGCAACATCTCCTCGGCGTCGCTCGACGTGACAATCTCGCGACCGCCGGGCAGGGCGGGCCACTCGGCGCACGTGCGCTCGAGGGAGCGACTCAGGGTATTCTCGCTGCCGAAGAGCAGGTTGATGCTGGCCTGGATCTCGTCGGGGTGGGAGAAAACCGGGCTGATCTCCCGCGCGAGGGCTTTCTTGAGCGAAGCCACCAGGCGTTTGTCATCAGGCTCGGCCATTCCGACGGTGGCGCTGCCCGCGACGGCGGTGAGCACGAGGGCGTTGGCTTTGCGCGCGATTTCGACCGGCAGTTGCACTGTCGCATCCGAGGGCAGTTCGATATTGAATGGGTTGACGTAGGTGACACCCAGCGCTTCGGCCCATAATTGACAGAGGCGGACGTGGGAGAGCAGGGCGCGGCTCCCGATTTCGCGCAGCAGCCGGAGGGGATCATCGGCGTGCAGCCGTGCGAGCTGCTCGAGCAGGGGGCCTTGACCGGGCAAGTTGGGCCGGATGGCCGCGATGAAGCGTTCGATGACTTTCACTTGGAGGAACGCGAAGAGTTGCGATCGGTCTTGCGGAAGCGCGCCGAAATTTCGCTTTGCTGCAACAGGCGCTGACTGCCGGTCTCGGGACTGAAATCCGATTTCGCCTCCGCGAGTGTGGCCTCGAGATCGTAGCGCACATGGAGGGAGGAAATCTGAAAGGGACCGGGTTTACTGGCCTTGGGCGTTGGGCTCATGGAAGAGTTCGGCGAGGACTTCTTGGAGTTTGGCGAGCAGTTCGTGCGCCGGAAGATCCTTGCGCAAAAAAAAGGAGGCACCGAGATCGACACACTCCTCGACGATCATCTCTTCTGAAACCGAGGTGAGCATGATGATCGGAGTATCCGGGTCGAGGCGTCGCAGCGCGGTCAATGTTTCGAGACCATCCATTTTCGGCATATTGATGTCGAGCAGGACGAAAGCAGGTCGGTGTTCCTTGAACAGGTCCAGCGCCACCGAGCCATCTGACGCTTCGATGACGTCCGCCACTTGATTCCGGCGCAGGATCTCACCGACAAAACGCCGAAAGTAGGCTTCGTCGTCGATCAATAAGGCGGTGCGGCTCGACATGGGATTGGGTCACGCGCGCGGTGCGCTTGCTGGCAGGAAGGTAGCAAACAATCCGGGGACGTCGAGCTAGGGATAATTGAGGACAAGGAGGGGGATTACTCTAATCGGTGCAAAGCCCGCCGGCTGTTGGTCATTCTGCGGGATTGCTGACGAACCGAGTCCGTGCCAGTGGATTGCACATGATTTGTGCCACCCTCTGCGCCACCTTGCTGGCGGTCTCCGCGACGGCCCAGCCGGTCGATCTACTCCTGCTCAACGGCTACGTTCACACGCTTGACCCGATCCGCCCCCAGGCCACGGCGGTGGCGGTGCGCGACGGGCGAATTGTCTTTGTGGGTGAGGCGGCGGAAGCCGGGAAACTGCGCGCCGGCGCCGGTCGGGTGATCGACCTCGGCGGGGCCACCGTCGTCCCCGGTCTCAACGACGCGCACATGCACCTCGAGGGCGTCGGCTCGCGGGAGTTGTCCTTTGATCTGGAGGGTACGCTCGGCGTGACGGATTTGCAGGCGAAACTGGCCGGGCGCGTCGCGCAAGCTCCGGCAAAGACGTGGATCGTGGGGCGCGGTTGGATTGAAACCCACTGGCAGCCGGCTGTTTTTCCGACGCGGCAGGCCTTGGATGCCGTGGCCCCCGATCATCCCGTCGTGCTGGTGCGGGCCGATGGTCACGCGATGGTTGTCAACTCGCTCGCGTTGCGACTGGCGGGGGTCGACGCCTCAACGCCCAATCCCAGTGGCGGCGAGATTTTGCATGACGCCGGCGGCGAGCCCACCGGGATTTTGGTCGATACCGCCCAGCGGTTCGTCTGGCGGCTGGTGCCACCCTCGACCGCCGCAGAAACCGAGCGCGCGCTCATCGTCGGCGCCGCGCGCGAAGTCAAGCTGGGCTGGACCGCGATTCAGGTCGCCGGGCAGGATTGGACCACCGCCGAAATGACGCGCCGACTCGTGGCCGAGGGAAAGATCAAGCTGCGCATCTTCGATGCCGTGAGCGGATCGGGCGGCAGTGGCGAGAAATTGTTGGCGGGCGGCTCGGTCGTGGGGGAAAGCGCGGGTCGCTACACGCGCCGGGGCGTCAAACTCTACATGGATGGCGCCTTGGGTTCCCGGGGGGCGGCGTTGCTCGAGCCCTACGCCGACTACGACTCGCTGGGTCTGTTGATGCAGGACGAGGAGAAATTCGTGTCGTTCCTCATCGCCGCGTTGCGGAGTGGAATCCAAGTGCAGACCCATGCCATCGGTGATCGGGGCAACCGGGTCGTGCTCGACGCCTACGCCCGGGCGCTCGCGGCCGTGCCGGTGCACGAACGCGCGGTCGCCGAACCGCGGTGGCGGATCGAGCATGCCCAGATCATCCATCCGATCGATCTTCCCCGCTTCGCGCAGCTGGGCGTGATCGCGTCGATGCAGCCTTCGCATGCGATCGGGGATTTGTTTTTTGCGCCGAGTCGATTGGGCAAGGCGCGTCTCGCGGGCGCGTATGCTTGGCGCTCGTTGCTGGAATCCGGCGCCGTC
>JAUXOH010000229.1 GCA_030682505.1 Candidatus Didemnitutus sp.
AACGGCGACGTTTATGCCAAGATCAAACGCGGTCCGCTCCTCGCCCTGCGCGACACCGATGGCGATGGCCGCGCCGATCTTGTGCGCGAGTTCGGTGGGGGCGGCGGGTCCGGCCTGCTGTTCCACGACGGCTGGCTCTACCACTCGACCGACAAGGACGTCTTTCGCTACCCGTACACCGAGGGCGAACTCGTGCCTTCCGGCCCGCCGGAGCGCATTGTCGTCGATCTGCCCAACCAACGCACGCACGAGACCAAGTCCTTCTTTTTTGATGGCTCGGGTCGTCTCGTAGTCGAGGTTGGTTCGCCCTCGAATGCCTACGGCGGCGAGAATGACCGCCGCTTGGGCGCCAAGGGTTCCGACGCGACCGGGTTTCTCGAGACCCATGGTGGTTTCTGGCGGTTCGATCCGGCCCGGCGCGATCAAAAGCAAAGCGATGGCGAACGCATCGCCACCGGCCTGCGCCACGTCATCGCGGTGGCCTGGCACCCCGTGGCCCAGTCGGCGTTCTTTGTCATGCACGGCCGCGACAACCTGAATGTCGTGGCGCCGCAATTCTACTCGGACGCCGCCAATGCCGAGCTGCCGGGCGAGGAGTTTCACCAGTTGCACGAAGGACGGAACTTCGGCTGGCCCTATACCTACTGGGATCCCGCGCGCAAAGCCCGCATGCTCGCACCCGAATACGGTGGCGACGGGCAGCAGCGCGACGAGTCGGGCAAATTTCAGGCGCCCATCTTGAGTTTTCCCGCGCACTGGGCGCCGATCCAAATGGCTCACTACAAGGGCACGCAGTTTCCGCCCCGCTACCGCAACGGCCTGTTTGTCGCCTTCCGGGGCTCGTGGAACCGCGCGCCCCTCTCCCAGCGCGGCTACAACATCAGCTTCATTCCCATCGACGCGGCGGGCAAACCCACCGGCGACTACGAAGTCTTTGCCGACAATTTCGCCGGTCGCATCGATTTCATCAACCTCCGCGAAGCCCGCTTTCGACCCGGCGGGGTCGCGGTTGGTCCCGATGGTTCGCTCTTCGTCGGCGACACCGAGAAGGGCCGCATCTGGCGCATTTTCTACACCGGCGAGACCAGCCCCGCGCCCGCCAGCGTCACGACCGACGCCGCCGCGGCCCCAACCGCCTCCTTGATCTCGCCGTCCACCGGCCGGCAGCTCTACACGCAGTTTTGCGCGGCTTGTCACATGCCCGACGGCAGTGGCGTGCCCGGGCTGCAACCGGCGCTGATCGACAATGCCCTCGTCGCCGGTGAGCCCGCCACCCTGATCCGGGCGATTCTCCACGGTCCCGCAGCCGTGCTGCCGGCGAACCGGCCGCAATACTCGAACGTCATGCCACCCAACGGTGAGCTGCTGAACGACGACGAGGCGGCCGACCTCGTCACCTATTTGCGCCAGGCCTTTGGTGGCAATGCCAATGCGGTCAGCCGCGAGCAAATCGCGGAACAGCGCCGGCCCTGAGCGTGCGTTTCTGGTGCCGTCCTCTTGCTGCCCTCCTGCTGGCACCGGCGCTCGGTGCGCAGACGCTCACGCTTGATCCGCTCGCGGTCACGACCGCACGCACGCCGCAGGCTCCGGCCCAAGTGCCGTTTTCTCTCCAGCACCTCAGAGGCGAGAAAATCCGCTCCACGCCCGCCCTGACCCTCGACGGCGCCCTGCGCAGCGTGCCGGGCTTCGGTCTCTTCCGCCGCAGCGACAGCCTGACCGCCCATCCCACCGCCCAGGGGGCCACGTTGCGCGGACTCGGACCGAGCGGGGCCAGTCGATCCCTGGTGTTGCTCGATGACGTGCCGCTCAACGATCCCTTCGGCGGCTGGGTCGCCTGGTCCAAGGTGCCGCGCGAGGCGCTGGCCAGTGTCGAGTTGCTGCGCGGGGGCGGTGCCACTGCGTGGGGCAACGCCGCTCTCGGCGGGGTCATCCATCTGCGCACGCTGCCTGCATCGGCCGGCGGCGGACGCATTGCGGCTTCGCTCGGCAGTTTTTCCACGCGGAGCGCTGAAGTGATGTTCACGCAACCCGCCGCCCGGGGAACTCTGCAGCTCACGGGTCGCGACTTTAGCACCGGCGGATTTGTGCTGGTCGCCCCGGAGGATCGCGGTCCGGTGGATCAGCCCGCCGGAAGCCGGCACCGCTGGCTCTCCGCTCGCTGGTCCCAACCGGTCGGAGATTCCGCCGAACTTGCCTTCACCGGCCGCAGCTTCACCGAGAATCGCGGCAACGGCACGGCCTACCAGCGCAACTCCTCGCAGGAAAACTTCGGTTCGGTCTCGCTGGTCGCCCAGCCCCACCGCTCGTTCGCGTGGACCGCCCTTGCCTACGGTCAGGGTCAATCGTTCGCCAGCACGTTCAGCTCCATCAACGCCGCGCGCTCCGCCGAGACGCCGGCGAGCCATCAATTCGACGTGCCGGCCACGGCCCTCGGCGCCTCATGGACCGGAATTTGGGCACACACCGGGGAGGATCGCACGAGCGCCGGTGTCGACCTGCGGCGCGTCCGCGGGGAAACCCGGGAGCATTTCATGTATGGCGCGGGGGACTTCACGCGCCTGCGCGTCGCGGGCGGGACACAGGAGTTTGCCGGCCTGTTTGCCTTGCACGAACGGGCCCCCTCGTCCGCGTGGCGCGCCACGTTCGGGGCGCGGCTCGACGGCTGGCGCGAACATGACGGGCACCGGCGGGAAACCGACCGCGCCACGGGCGCTGCGCTCCGCACCGAACACCATGCCGACGGCGAGGGCTTGGCGTTCAGCCCGAGCGCCGGTCTGGTCTGGAGCCCGGTGGCGGATTGGCGGGTGCGGGTCGCCGCCCAATCCTCCTTCCGCCGACCCACCCTCAACGAACTCCACCGGCCGTTTCGCGTCGGCAGCGTCATTACCGAAGCCAACGCCGCTCTCGAAACCGAGCGCGTGGTTTCCGGCGAAATCGGAGCGCAATACGCCCGGGAGGGGATTTCCTTGGGCGCGGCATTTTTCTGGAACGAGTTTCGCGATGCGATTGGCAACGTCACGCTCGTGCGTGGTCCGGGCACCTTTCCGCTCTTCGGATTCATTCCGAGCGGTGGGGTTGGCCGCCAGCGGCTCAATCTCGAACGCCTGTCGGTGCACGGTCTCGAGGTCTCCGGCTCGTGGCGCGCCGTGCCGTCCCTGACGATCGAGACGGCCTATCTCTACAACGAGGCCACCGTGCGGCACACGACGCTCGCCCCCGCCTTGATCGGCAAACGCCTCGCCCAAGTGCCGCGCCACAGCGCGACAGCAGGCGCCACGTGGCTCGCAACCCGACACCTGACCGTGACGGCGCGCGGCCGTCTGATCGGCCGGCAATTCGAGGACGATGAAAACCTGCTGCTGCTCGGCACCACCGTCACCGCGGACTTCGGACTCAGCTACACGCTCACCAAACGCGGTGAACTCTTTCTCACCGTTGAAAATCTGGGCAATGCCCGCATCGAGACGGGTCGCAGCACCGACGGTATCGTCAGCACCGGGACTCCACGCAACGCCCTCGGCGGGTTGCGCTGGGTGTGGTGACCCGTGCGAAACAGCTCGACGGAAGCGCTA
>JAUXOH010000246.1 GCA_030682505.1 Candidatus Didemnitutus sp.
CCCCACCCGCCAAATCACCGCCGGCGCGAGGACGTAGGCTCCGAAGGGCGATCGGGGTGGAGTTTCCGAGCGCCGCCCTATCAGTTAGGCCATCGGCACCGTGTTATAGCGGTATTCCTGAATCGGACGGACGCCGACGCGCAGCTGCTTCATGGCGCGAATCCCGTTCAGGGCCGCTTCGGCGCCGGTGAGCGTCGTGGAAATGGCGACGTTGTTGGCGTAAGCGGCCGCGCGAATGGCGTTCTCGTCGTGGCGGGGAATCATGCCGCGAGGCGTGTTCACCACGAACTGGATTTCGCCGTTCTTGAGCATGTCGACGCAGTTCGGGCGACCTTCGTTGAGCTTGAAGACCGATAGCACGGCAAGTCCGTGCGATTGGAGCAGCTTGGCGGTGTTGTTCGTCGAACAGACGGTGAAGCCCTGCTCGATGAACCCGCGGGCAAGGGCGACGACGTTGGGCTTGTCCGAGTCCTTCACGCTGATGAAAACCTGGCCGGAGAGCGGGAGTGCGGGTTTGGCGGCCATTTGCGTCTTCGCGTAGGCGATGCCGAGATCGTCGTCCATGCCCATGACTTCACCGGTCGAACGCATTTCTGGGCTGAGCACAATGGCGGCCCCGGGGAAACGGTTGAAGGGGAACACGGCTTCCTTCACGCACCAGTGCTTCGGTTGAATTTCCTTGGTGAAACCGAGATCCTGCAATTTCGCGCCGGCCATGACCCGCGCGGCGAGTTTCGCCAGCGGCACACCGATCGCCTTCGCGACGAAGGGCACGGTGCGCGACGCACGCGGGTTCACCTCCAGCACGTAGAGCTGGCCGTCCTTGATCGCGAACTGGACATTCATCAGGCCGACGACCTTGAGTGCCTTCGCGAGCGCGTAGGTGGCCTCGCGCACGGTGCCGAGCATTTCTTTCGAAAGCGTGTGCGGGGGCATCACCATGGCGGCATCGCCGGAATGCACGCCGGCAAACTCGATGTGTTCGAGCATGCCGCCGACGAGCGACAGCTCGCCGTCGCTGATGCAGTCGACGTCGAGTTCGATCGCATCCTCGAGGAACTTGTCGATCAGCACGGGCTTGCCCGGCATGACATCAAACACCTGGCGCACCACCTCCTTCAGCTCCGCTTCGCTGTAGAGAATGAACATGCCGCGCCCCCCGAGCACGAAGGACGGCCGCACCAGCACCGGGTAGCCGATCTCGGCGGCCTGCGTGAGCGCCTCGGCTTCGCTGAGCGCGATGCGGTTGTCGGGCTGTTTGAGCTTCAGCACATCCAGGACGGCGGCGAAGAGCTTGCGATCCTCGGCGGTGTCGATGCTCTCAGGTGAAGTGCCGATGATGTTCACGCCGCGCGCCTTCAACGCGCTGGCGAGATTAAGCGGCGTCTGTCCGCCGAATTGCGCGATGGCACCGCTGCAACCCTCCTGTTCGTAAACCTCCAGCACGTCCTCGAGCGTCAACGGTTCAAAATAGAGCCGGTCGGAGGTGTCGTAATCGGTCGAGACCGTCTCGGGGTTCGAGTTGATCATCACCGTTTCGAAACCTGCCTCGCGGAGCGCGAACGACGCGTGCACGCAACAGTAGTCGAACTCGATGCCCTGCCCGATCCGGTTCGGCCCGCCGCCGATGATCATGATCTTCTTTTTCTTCGAGGGCAGGATCTCGTTCTCGTCCCCGTAGCTCGAATAGTAGTAGGGCGTGAAGGCCTCGAACTCCGCGGCGCAGGTGTCGACGAGGCGGAAGGTGGTCTGGACCCCGGCCTGTTTGCGGTGCGCACGCATCGTGTCGAAATCGATCTTCAGCAAGTGCGCCAGTTGGGCATCGGAAAACCCGAATTGTTTGGCGCGGCGCAGCGTGCGCGCGTCGAGCGTGGCGAGGGAGTAATTGCGCAGGTCCTGCTCCATCTCGTGGAGCTCGCGCAGCTGGTGCAGAAACCACCGGTCGATCTTCGTCAGGTCAAAGATCTGTTCGACCGTCATGCCCGAAAGGAAAGCCCAGCGCAGGTAGTAAACGCGTTCGGCATTGGGGGTGCCGAGTTTCTGGCGGATGGTCTGTTCATCCGGCAGGTCATCGTGACCGTATTTGCCGCCGCCGCCCCAGCCGCGCGCCCCGGTTTCCAGCGAACGTAGACATTTTTGAAAGGATTCCTTAAAGGTGCGGCCGATGGCCATGGCCTCGCCAACCGACTTCATCGCCGAGGTGAGCGTCGTGTTGGCGCCGGGGAATTTCTCGAAGGCAAAGCGAGGCATCTTGGTGACGACATAATCGATCGTCGGCTCGAAACTCGCGGGCGTCAGGCGGGTGATGTCGTTGCGCAGCTCGTCGAGCGTGTAGCCGACCGCCAGTTTGGCCGCGATCTTGGCGATCGGAAAACCGGTCGCCTTTGACGCAAGCGCCGAGGAGCGCGAGACGCGCGGATTCATCTCGATCACCACCTGCCGGCCGGTCTGCGGATCGACGGAAAACTGGTTGTTCGAACCGCCGGTCTCGACGCCGATCTCGCGAATGACGGCAAACGAGGCGTCGCGCATCACCTGGTATTCCTTGTCGGTGAGGGTCAGCTCCGGGGCC
>JAUXOH010000248.1 GCA_030682505.1 Candidatus Didemnitutus sp.
AGGCGTCTGGCGTGAGAACGTTGCCGGGGTAGCTGTTGATCATGCGATCAAGGGCGTCGATGGCCTCTTCGCTGCCACCCATGCGCTGATGGCCGCGTGCGATGTTCATCAAGGAAAGCGGCGCATAATCACTGAAAGGCGCATTGTAGACGATCATCTCAAAATACTCGATCGCCTTCTCCCGATTCTTCAATCCGGGGATGACGCCCCACATGTAGGCGCGTTTGCCATCGAGGAGACCGGAGGCAATGCGGTATTGGTTGCCGATGACCTGGGTGAACTTCTCGCTGCTCGGGTAGCGCTGAACGAGTTCCTGGAAGGCATCGAAAGATTTGTAGGATTCGCGGCGCGGTTCGCGCAGGAGCCCAATCCGGTAGAGCGCTTCCGCGGCGTAAACCGAGTTGGGATACTTGGTCGAGGTCTTGGCGTAGAGACCGATCGCTTTGCGCGAACTCCCGGCCTCTTCGGCGCGGCGGGCGTTGTTCATCAGATCCAGCGCGCTGCCTGTCTCCTCGGTGGACAGTCCCGTGAGGACGCCGCCTTCGATGCGCCAGCCTTGGCCGGGTGACCAGACAAGCTCGGCTTGCATCCGAACCGCGCTGATGAGCGCAAGGGACAGGGAAAGGAAAACGAAGAGGGAGGAGCGACGCATGGGAAAATTACCAACGAATGAGAGTGGAGCCGTAAGTGAATCCAGCACCGAAGGCAACAAGGAGCGTCAAATCACCGGGCTTGATGCGGCCGGAACGGCGGGCCTCATCCAGGGCGATCGGAATCGAGGCTGACGAAGTGTTGCCAAAACGGTCAATGTTCATGAAGAAGCGATCCATCGGCAACCCGAGATTGCTGGCCAGCGCTTCGACGATTCGCACGTTTGCTTGGTGAGGGATCACGAGATCAATTTGGTCAAGCCTGAGGTTGTGTTGTTCCACCATTTCTCGCGCCACGGTCTCCATGACCCGCACGGCGTTCTTGAAGATCTCCTTCCCCTTCATCTTGAGGAAATGGCCCTTGTCCGCGACCGTCTTGGCGGAAGCCGGGCAGCGCGAGCCGCCGGCCGGCGTGTAAAGGTATTCGGTCAACTCACCGTCTGCCCCGAGATCGGAGCCAATGATGCCAATGCCCGATTGCTCGACCTTCTTGAGCACGGCGGAACCGGCGCCGTCGCCAAACAGCACGCACGTCGTGCGGTCGCTCCAATCCACGATGGTGGAGAGTTTTTCCGCCCCGATGATCAGCGCGCACTTGTAGCGCCCTGTCAGCAATTGCCCGTAGGCGATCTCCAACGCGTAGACGAAGCCTGAGCAGGCGGCCGCGATGTCAAAGCACGTGGCATGCGGGGGCACCCCGAGCTTGTGTTGAACGACACAGGCCGTCGCCGGGAGAGTGTAGTCGGGAGTCGCCGTCGCGACAATCAACAGGTCGACTTCCGCGGCGCTCATGTTGGCGTCCTTGAGTGCGGCCATGGCGGATTTGATCGCGAGATCCGAACAAGCCTCATCATCGGCGGCGATGTGGCGCTCGCGAATGCCGGACCGGGAGAAAATCCACTCGTCGGACGTGTCGACCATCTTGGCGAGATCTTGATTGGTCAGAACGCGCTCGGGTGCATAGGCGCCAACGCCAGCAATAATCACGGAGGCCATAGGAAGAAAAGTTAGGGGGTTGCGACGCCGACGGTGGTCGGCGGGTGGATGAGGACGTTGGCCTGTGCGATATCCTCTTCCAGGCGGTGGTAAAGGTCTTGGCGGATGATCTTGTCGCCCGCCCGAATGGCGCTCGCCCAAGCGTGGCGGTTGCTCGATCCGTGCGCCTTCAAAATGTTGCCGCGCACGCCGAGGAGGGGGGCCCCCCCGTAGCGGTCGGGATTCATCCGGGATTTCAGGGCGTCAAAGGCGCCCTTGGCCAGAATGGCACCGGCCATTCGCACCGGGCTTTTCTTCAGTTCATCCTTGAGCATCCCGGTGATAAACTTGGCGAGCGATTCCCACGTCTTGAGCAGGGTGTTGCCGACAAAGCCATCACAAACGACGACATCGACGTGATTGCGGAAAACCTGAAAGCCCTCGATGGGTCCGACGTAGTTGATGAGACCGTTGAGTTTTTTCAGCAACTCGTGGGTCTCGCCCGTGAGCGCGTTGCCTTTGCCTTCTTCCGTGCCGATCGTCAGCAAACCAACGCGGGGTGACTCCATGCCCAAAATGACGCGGGCATAATCGGAACCAAGAATCGCATTGTGCAAAAGATGCTCCGGACGCGCCTCGGGATTGGCCCCGGCGTCGATGAGTACAAAACTTCCTCCCTCGCGGGGAATGACGGCCGCCAGCGCCGGGCGATCGACTCCACTCATCATGCGCAGGCGCAAGGTGCTGCCGGCCATCAAGGCTCCCGTGTTGCCAGAGCTGACCGCGACGCGGGCCTCCCCGGACTTCACGAGTTCGATGGCTCGCACCATCGAGGCGTCTTTCTTGGACTTGAGCGCCTTGAGTGGCTTGTCGTCCATCAGGATGATCTCGGAGGCATGCACGATGGACAGCCGCGGATTGCACTGCAAGCCGGCGGCGGCGAGCAGGGGCGTCAAGACCTCCTCTTGGCCGACCAAGATGATCGGCGCGAGGCCGGAGTCTTCGGTCAGCACAATTTTGATCGCCTCTACAACCTCGGCTGGACCGAGGTCGCCGCCCATGGCATCGACAGCAATGCGGGCGGGACGGGGCGTGGAACTGGCGGCTTCGGATTCGATGGCGGGAAGCTGCCGCTAAACTTAGACGGTAACGTCGAGCACCTGACGGCCGCGATACATGCCGTTCTTCGGATTGACGCGGTGCGGGCGGAAGAGGCTGCCGTCGACCGGATCTTTTGCGAACTCGGGAGCGACGAACTTGTTGGCGGCGCGGCGGTTGGCGCTGCGGCGCTTGGATTGTTTACGTTTCGGATTGGCCATGGTAAGTGACTTGTAGTGCGACTGCCCAAACAGGCGGACGCGTCTGTGGATTGGAAGGTTGAGGAGGTAAGGTCTGCGGCCGAGTGCCGTCAAGTCGTTTAACGACAGAGTTAAAACGCAGGCGAGAGAAGATAATACCCCGTCAGGATTGCCGCCAGCACCAGTCGGTAGAAGGCAAACAATGCCAACCCATTACGCGACAAAAAGGTCACTAGGAACTTGACGGCCACGGCCGCAGAAATCGCGGCGACGAAGCCGCCGAGCAAGACATTTGACCATCCAAACACCTCAATCATCGCCGGACCGGACTTGAAAGACTTGTAGACCGCCGCTCCTGCGAGGGTCGGCAAGCCCACCAAAAAGCTGAATTCCGCTGCTTTAACGGGAGAAAGCCCGGCCAAATAGCCGCCGACGATCGTGATCATCGATCGACTGGTGCCCGGCCACAGTGCCAGGCACTGTGCAAGCCCGATCCCGACTGCTTTGCGCACGGTGAGATCGGACGGCTCGTTTTTTGAGAACCCGAGCCCGGAATTGGCGCGTCGCCAGCGCTCGGCCCACAACATGAGAAAGGCCCCTGCCACGAGGGCACCAATCACAGCGGGAACGGAAAAAAGATACCGGTCGATCAGATCGTGGAGAAAGAACCCGACGGTGGCGACGGGTAGGAATGCCAGCAGTACATTTCGCAGCAACCGGGCACCGGCACTGCTCCGTCCAAAGAGCCCGAAGAGCATCTGGATGAATTGGTGCCAATACATCAACACGACGGCCGCAATAGCGCCAACTTGGATCACGACGGCATAGGTGTCGGCCGCAATCTTGAGAGTCAACGGCACCCCCTCGGGATATTTGGGCGACGGCTGCTTATACCAAAGAGGCACGCCGGCTGGGTCGAAGAGCGGTGCGTTCGATTCCAACCCGAGCATCTGGTTGGCAATGATCAGGTGGCCGGTCGACGAAATCGGCAGAAACTCCGTCACCCCTTCCACGATGCCCAGCACGACGGCATCGCTGATACTCAGCTCGGCGACCGGTTGGCTGGCCGGCTCGACAGCGCGAACCGAGGCCGCGGTGCCGAAAAACAATATGACAGGGATGAAACGACGCCAGAAACGGAGGCTCACCGACACAGCGTTCTGGAACGCCTTCGGGGTGTCGAGAATTATGCTTTGCCGAAGTTCAACGCATCGCCCTTCTTCCTTTCTGATGTTACGCGAATTCACGACCAAACTTTGTGCGGGTCAGAATCTTGATCCCGTCGAGGC